>NZ_JAFCMC010000016.1:0-117500 GCF_018130085.1 Bradyrhizobium sp. AUGA SZCCT0169
GCTCTCGCCTACCCGACAGCTTGACACCTGCAACGGGTGCCAGGACCACACGGTTTTGCCGTACGCTTATCCACGCCGTCGTCGAGGCGTAAACCAGCGTCCACCGCAACCCGTCCAACGTCCGTGACGACGGCCGACGCCCTTCTGACCAGGACGGGATGGCCAACACATACGCCTGATTTTCCTTCTGGTAAACAGAAATATTTTTTATTTAGGGGCTTGACATGATTTCCGTAAAACAGAACTGATTTGCCCGTCGGGTTGTTTTGCCGCAGGCATGGCTGCCTTAGCCGCATTGGTCGGTGGCAGCCATCCTGGGGCACCCTCAGTTCACATTGAACCTTCAAGCGGCTGGATCGCACCAAGGCTGCATCAGCGCGGCTCGCTCCAAGGCGACGCGGGAGATTTCATGTGATGGATACTGTGATGGATAGTGCCGTACAATCCCGCCGGTTCAGCATTATCGGCAGCGTGACAGGCCTGTTGGCGCTGCTGGTCTCGGCGCTGACGCAATTGGTGCCGGGGGTCTATCTTTCCGGGCTCGTCGGTCAGGCGACCTGGAACGAGGTACTCTCAACGGGGGCGGCCGCGCTCGGCGTGATCGCCATCTCTTTCGCCGTCGTCGCAATCATCATGAAGGAAGGAAAGCTGCTGGCAGGTATCGCGGCCGTCCTCGGCTTCGCAGCCATCGCCGTCCAGATATGGTGGGTTCTGCTCATCCTGGCGATCGCAATCATCATCATCAACTCGCTATAATCCTGAACGCGCAGGATGGGGTGGGGATGAAAGTGCAGTCCGCCGTTCGAACGATAAAATGCACCGTTACCGTAACCCCTCGCATGAAATAGACCCCTACGCGGTTCCGGCAAAGACGCCCGTTATCTAACTGCACCGAATACCGAACCTTCGAAGTGCCGCCAAAAGGCTTTCGGAATCAAATGGTTTGGAGAGGAATACCAATCGTTCATCATGCGCAAATCTGCGACGAACGCTGTCGTCGGCATAGCCGGTCGCCAGGATGATCGGCAGATCAGGTTGAACTGCGCGAATATCCGCAACCAATTCGTCACCCCGCCGGTCTGGCAATCCAAGGTCGATAATTGCGCCGGCAAGCTCGCCGTGCTCAGCCCGAAATTTCGTCAACCCCTCCGAGGCGCTTGCAGCCCCCAGGACGACGCATCCGGCGTCAACGAGAACGTCTGCGAGAAACATTTGGACCAGGAATTCATCCTCAACCACGAGAATGCGCGTCTCCCGCTGCTCCCGTTGACGATCCAGCAATTCACGAATTCGCGTTGCGAGCGCGGCGTAGGTGAAGGGCTTGTTGAGCAATTCAATCTCGGCATCAAGCCTGCCCTCGTGGACCAAGGCGCCGGCGGCGTAAGCCGTTGTCATCAAGACTTGAATAGAGGGGCGGTTTGCCCGAGCGCGTTCCGCCAAAACTCGGCCATCCATGCCGCCCGGCAGCCCAAGGTCGGTAAACAACAGGCAAATGTCATTCTCGCGGGTAAGGATCTCAAGCGCGGACCGTCCGTCAATGGCTTCAAAGACCCGATAACCCAACTCGCGCAGGCTATTGACCGTGTAGCTACGAACGTCCGCTTCGTCCTCGACGACGAGAACTGTCTCGCCTTGTTTGGCGCGCGGCGCATCCGCGGCCGCCTGCGGCTCCGCGACAGGAGTCCAGGTGGGAACAGCGGCATCCATGACCTTCGGCAGATAAATTTTGACTGATGTGCCGATACCGGGTTCGCTGTAAAGCTTCACGTGACCGCCGCTCTGCCTGACAAACCCATAGACCTGGCTCAACCCCAAACCCGTCCCGCGCCCGCCAGCCTTTGTCGTGAAGAACGGCTCAAAAACCTGCTTGAGCACATCGGGCGTCATCCCCATTCCCGTGTCTGTAACGGAAATGAGAACATAGGGCCCACTTGCGATATCGGCGTTGACTGTCGGATGCTCGGAATCGAGTTCGACGTTGGACGTTTCGATCACAAGTTGCCCACCCGACGGCATCGCGTCGCGTGCGTTGACCGCAAGGTTCAGAATCGCCGCTTCGAGTTCTGTGGGATCGATTTCAACGTTCCAAGGGTCTTTGATCAATCCGGTCCGCACGACGATCTGCTCGCCGAGTGTGCGCTGGAGCAAATCGGACATCCCGGAAACGAGACGGTTGACGTCAAGCAACTGGGGTTCGAGCGGTTTCCGCCGCGCAAACGCCAGCAATTTCTCCGTGAGCTTCGCGGCCTGTCGTGCGCCCCGGTTGGCATTTTCCAGCGCGCGCGATAACGCAGGATCAGTGGCAGCAAATCGACGTTGAGCGCTCTCCAGATTGCCCAGCACGACCGTCAGAAGATTGTTGAAGTCGTGCGCTATCCCCGCCGTCAGCAATCCGACCGCTTCCATTTTTGCCGAATGTCTCAGACGTTCCTCGGTGGCCTTGCGGGCCGAGACATCCCGAAGGCTTGCAAGGCGGACCGGCTGACGATCCCAGGTCGTATCAACAATCCGTATTTCCGCGTCAATTTGGTCGCCGTCCGGCTTGTGGATGGCGATTTCAGCTGTGTCTCCGGCGATAAACGGTATTCCGATCGGACGCCCGATCAATAGCTCGGCCTGCCGCCCGAAAATCTGCTCTGCGGCGGGGTTCGCAAACAGCACGGTTCCGTTCTCGTCAATCACAATGATCCCGTCGGCATTTTTCTCGACAAGGAATCTAATCTCGGCTTGATCGATGCCGCTGCGGGAATTGGCATCCGCACTATTCATGGTATCGACCTTGCCGCCTGTTCACCGCTTCATCGTGCAATATCATCACCGGTGAACACGTTTGGCGCGGTTTTGAAGGACTCGCCAAAGTGCATGCCGGCGCTGTCGATTGTGAACTTCCGAATTTCCTTGGCATGCTCGCTGCCTCGCATCTTTAGCACCATAAGACCTCTATTCATGGTGTTCTGCTCCTGGATGTAGCGCAGCAAGATGATGGAATCGGTCAAGGTCGAGATGTGCTGCTCGCTGACGCTCTCACCACCGATGAGGGATTTGCTGGTGGCGGTACAGAGCCCGGCAATTTCCCGCTTCTTGATGAAGGAGGTAAGGCTGATCAGAAATTCGCGGAACCCGGTATCCGGGGCGATCCGCTCCAACGCGGAGAGGCTGTCCACCGCAATCCGGTTCGGCTGGAATTCGTCGACAAGGCTCTGGATGGTGAGCAGATGATCCGGCAGCCCCTGCGCTTCAGGATAGAGACAGACGATTTTGAGTTTTCCCGCAGCCTCCATCTGAGCAAAATCGGCGCCCCAACCGCTCGCGTTGCGGAACAGCTGGCCTTTGCTTTCCTCATACCCAAACAGAATGGCCTTCTCTCCGGCGACTACGCCGCCGGCGAGAAAGTTGGTGACGAGCAGGGTCTTGCCGGTGCCTGTTGCACCGCTCACCAGCGTCACGCTGTCGCGAAAAAAGCCGCCCCCGCACATTTTGTCGATTTCAGAATTTCCACTTGTGACGCGCACCGTGCTTGATTGCTGTTCCAGGCGAAGCGAGGAAAGCGGGACAGCGACGACGCCCTGGTTCGCCAGCAGGGTAAAGGGTGCCTCACCTTCGGCGTGATGGCTGCCGCGCATCTTGAGGACCTCGATGGTGCGGCGACGCTTTTCGCGATAAAGGACGTTGCGCAAAATAACGACGTTGTCTGCAACGAACTCTTCCAGGCGATGTCGCGTGATCTCTCCATATTCACTATTGCGTTCCGCCGTCATGAGCACCGTAAGGCCGGACTTTTTGAGGGCGCTGCTGATATGAAACAGCTCGCGACGCAGTATCTTCGGGTCGCCGATAAAATGGTCAAAAAGTTGAGTAAGCGAATCCAGAACGACGCGCTTGGCGTTTACGGTCTTGACTGCATGCTGAACGCGAGAGAGCAAACCAACCAGATCGAAATCGCCAATAATCAATTCATCGCTTGCCGGCGGACTGGCATCGACAAATCCCAGGCGCCCGTCTTTCCGCCATTTCGCCAGTTCCCAGCCAAATCCCCGCATATTGGCTTCAATATCCGCCGGCGGTTCCTCGAACGTTACAAGCACGCCATTCTCACCAAAAGTCGTAATTCCGTGTGCGAGAAATTGTGTCGCGAAGACCGTTTTGCCGCTTCCAGGCGTGCCACCAACGACCGTGGTTCGAGCGCGAGGCAACCCACCCATAACCAGTTCATCGAAGGCCTGAACGCCGGTCTGAACCCGATCCAGCACGGCAGCAATGTCGGCATCCTCTGTGGTCATGCTCTTGTTCCTTCAGATTCGATTCCGAGAAAATCGAGGACCCTCTCCACGTCGCTGAGATCACCGATTATCCGCCGCGGGCGAACAGGGTGTTCAAGAGCGAGTGTCGGCGTGGCGATGATCGCAGCTTGCTCGGCGAGTTCCGGATTCTTGAGCACATCGATAATTTCGACGGCCAGTCCGTCGCGCGCCTTCGCGACGTCTCGCAGGCGCCGCAGATTCTGCTCCGCTCGGCGAGAGGTCGCTGACGGTCCGGCGATGTAGAGTCGAAGCAAGAGGTTGGTCACGTCGGAATCGCCTTCTTGGCGCTGAGAAACATCGGGCGTCGCCGATGAAGCCGCACTGACCTCGCACCGCGCATGGGGACCATGGCGGCACATCCGAATGCCGCCATGACTCGTCCTAGAAGACACGGTGGCCGGCTTTCCGGCAAGAGAGAGAGAAATACCAGCCCTACTAGTACAGGCCGTCGCTTCGCGGCGTTTGGCCCGAGCGCTTCGATGACGCTCGCGCGTTCAGCGCGTCGTGGCTCGTGAGCGCACGCTCCCGCGCCCAGATGACCGCGGCGCTACGGCGATTTACGCCAATTTTGCGGTACAATGACGCAATGTGGTTGCGCACGGTATTCTGGGAAAGATGAAGCATCTCGCCCATTTCGGAGTCGCTTCGCCCTTCGCAAATCAGCCAAAGCACCTCGCGTTCGCGGCCCGTTAGAATATCGAGGTCGGAGGATCGCGGCGACGACCTCGTGCCCTGACGCAATGCGTTGAACTTCTCAACGATCATTCGGGTAAGCCACGAACTGTCGGACATAACGGCCTCGATAGCTGCGATCAGCTGCGAAGGCTCCTTTTGTTCGCCGGCTTGTTGAATTACGCACACCGGAGAAGGTTTGCCGTCAATCATGACCTGGGTAGTCGCGACAAAGCAATCGATCGTCCGGCCTTCCGGCCGGGGTATCGGCAAGGCAATATCCTGCAAGCCACCGTTGAGACGACGCCGCAGGTTTTCATCGACCCAAACAATTTGTCCTGTCGCATCGACAAAAATAGCGCCCTCGGTAAAGGCAGAAGCGAGTTGCTCCAGCTCCTCGTTGCGCCCAAAATCTCTCGTCACCTGGTCCATGACGGCCCCCTGTGTGGACTCATGATCGGCAAATTGGAAGTTGCCAAGATAACGTTGCGGAGGGGGACTGGTTCCGGCCTACTAACTCCATAGTACATCAGCACTATTCGCAGCGTGGAGCGGTCATGAGTTCGCGCGGTGCGGTTCCGATCGGAAAGTGGAGAATTTTACTGCGTTCCTGAGCAAAAATGCCGGCGTAGAATGAACGAGGCAATGCCTGCTGCGTGCGAGCGAAGCAAGCCATCACGCCGCTTGCGAAACGATGGAGTGCTTCCACCTTCGCTCGTTGAGCTACAGCGGACAAGCCGTCGCTGTCGCTCCTCGCAATGACGAGACCTCAGCCCGTCGGGTTGTTTTTGCCGCAGCCACCGCGGCGTCAGGCCAGATGCCGGTCCCGCGCCGCAATGAAATTCCGGATCGATTGCGGGATCGGGACCGGACGATGGGATTTCTGATCGGTATAGACCCAGACGATCTCGCCGGTCACCAGCGCCTCATGGCTGCCTTTCTGAAAGATCGCGAGTTCGAAGGTAAGGCTTGAATTGCCGATCCGCGCCACCCGCGCCCCGACGTCCAACTCCTGGTCGAACAGCACCGGCGCCTTGTACTCGATCAGCGATTTGACGACGTGGAAGTCGATCCCGGTCTTTCGGGAGTCGGCATACTGGTCGTAGCCGAGCGCGCGGAAATATTCGGTGATCGTGGTGTCGAAATAGGTCAGGTAATGCGCGTTGAAGACAACGCCCTGCCCGTCGATTTCGGAATAGCGCACTCGAAACGGGTGGAAGAACCAGAACTGCTCGCGTGACATCAGATCATTTCCCGGAAAGACCGCTCTTCCGCGCCGAGTTCAGACCGACACGCTTTTCCAATGTCGGCAAGTCGCCATGCACCAACTTCCATAGCACGGGCGCGGCAATACTCTCGTAATCGTGGCGCAGTACGTTGCCGATCCCTGCAACTTTCTGCCATGGGATTTCCGGATGGCGCGCCTTCAGGTCGTCCGTAAGATGACGACTGGCTTCCGAAATGATCTCGTCACCGCGCTCGACGAGCCACTGTCGCTGCCAATCGCCTTCGAACGCTTCGAGCGACACATCCGCCAATACGCCATTGACGCGTTCGATCGCCTCGATGATGTCCGTTAAGCGGGGGATGAGCGACCGTGTTATCACTAGAACACGCGGACGGCTGTTGCTTCTATCGTATCCCGCAGCGCCTTGTGCAGGCTGTCGCGCGTCATGATTTCCGTCTTCCGGCCGAGAATGCTGGCCGCGTACTCTTTCACGTCCATCAGCTCGTACACGCCGAGCTTGCCCTTCTCGTAATCAAAAAAGAGATCGACGTCGGAATCGTGTTTCGCCTCGCCACGCGCCATTGAGCCGAACATGTAAAGATGTTCGACGCCAAGCCGCTTCAAATCGGCTTCGTGCTGCCGCAACCGGCTAATGGCCTCATCGCGTTCCATAGCAACATCATAGCAAATCCGGGCGGGTGATTCCACGCCTTTCGATCTCGGCATCACGTAGCAGGTAGCCCGCATGAGCTTCGCGATATGCGGGGACACGCCCCGGATGTCGCTGCGCTCATCCGGGCTACGGATCACAGACAAGTCACCCGCTCGGCGGCGAGATAGCCGAACAGCAGGCCGAGGCCGAACAGCAGCACCAGGCCCGCCGCGCCGAATTCGATGCCGCGCATGATCAGCGCGCCGCCGCCTTCGCGGCCGGCGCTGAGGCGCTCGGCGAGACCTCGCGCGGACACCGCGACAACGGCAATGGTCGCGACCGTGATCGCGGTACCGAGGCCCATCACGAAGGTCGCGGCGATGCCGGCCCAGAACAGGCCCTGCGCCAGCGCGAACACCAAAACCAGGATCGCGCCCGAACAGGGCCTTAGGCCCACGGCGAAGATCGCGCCCAGCCCACGCTGCCAGCCGCCGGGACCGGCAAGCTGATCCGGCGTCGGGCCGTGGGAATGGCCGCAATGCTCGTCATGGACGTGGTCGGCTGCGTGGGAATGAGCGTCAGCATGAGCGTGCGCGTGGGCGTGACCGTGCGCATGGGCGTCAGCGTGCGCGTGCGCATGGTGATGATGTTCATGGTGGTGGTGATCGTGGTGATGGTGATCGTGGCCATGATTGTGATGATGGCTGGCCGCAGCCGTAGCGGTGGCCATCGCGGGCACGGGCTTGGCCTGCAGCGCGCGCATAAATCCGCCGCCCTTGGTCCAGACCAGCCGGGCGCCGAACGCCGCGATCAGGGCGTAGCTCGCGATCTCGATCGCCTTCTCCGCCCCGCACATCGTCTTGGCGGTGGCGTTGAGCAGCCAGGCGCAGATGCCGACGATCAGCACGGCGACCAGCGCCTGCAGCATCGCGGACGCAAACGACAGCACGATGCCGCGCCGCGCGGTCTCCTGGTTGGCGACCAGATAGGACGAGATGACGGCCTTGCCGTGGCCAGGACCGGCGGCGTGGAAGATCCCGTACGCAAAAGAGATCGCCAGCAGCGTCCAGACCGCTGAGCCGTCGGACTTGGCGGCGCGGATGGTCGCCGACATTTCGCGGTAGAATTCCGATTGCTTGGCCAAGAGCCAGCCGACGATGCCGCCGACCTGCGGCTCAGGGGCTTTGGCCGGCCGGGGGCCGCCGAACGGGTTTTGCGCCAGCAGGGCGTGGAGGACGCCGTCGACCGCGACAATGGCGGCGAGTGCGACGATCCCGATCAGGAGCGCGTGGGTGAAGCTGGAGCCTTTTCCGTTTCGATCGAATCGAAACGCGGCTCCAGATTCGTTTTCTTGACGCGTTTTCTTGACGCGAACCGGACCCACTTCGCTGGAAAACGCTTTGGTCACGGGCAATCCACCAAAATCTTGTTGGCGTACATGGCGCCGTAGTTGGAATTGTCGCCGTTCATGAAGTTGTTTTCGTTGAGCCGCTGCGCATTGGCGGTGCCGTCATTGGGCCGCTGGAATTGCAGCTTGCAGTCGGCGGGGGCGCCGACCAGCTTGATCGGGTCCTTCTCCTCGAACTTGAAATCGATGAAGAAGGCGGGATCGAACACCTCCAGCGCGGCCTGTTTGGCCTTGAACGGCGTCTTGGCGGGCAGCATGAAGTGCAGCGTCAGCGCGTCATCCTTGAATTCGAGGTAGTAGTCGACCGGCTCCAGGAATCTCTCCTTCTTGCCGTCGGCCTTGGCGAAGGTGAAGTAGCCGAATTCCTTCAGCGACTCGATATTGGTCTGCGCCAGCGGCGCCAGTTCCTCGCGGCTGTAGACGCCTTTTGTCTTCGTCTCGATGCCCTGCAGCGCATAGGTCGAGAACATGTCGTCGAAGGTCCAGGCGTGGCGCACGCCTGAGATCGCGCCGTCAGGGGCGTAGACCACCTCGCTCTTGGCGGTGATCCAGACATGCGGATGGGCCTGGGCTGGGGCAGCGCCGAGCAGCGACGCGACGATCAAGCCTAAGAAGCCGAACAGTACACGCATTACGTCGTCCCTGCGAACGCAGGGACCCATACGCCGTGTCGTCTCGTTTGGGCAGTGTGGCAAAGGCGTTCCTTTACAACGAACATTAGTGGTTATGGGTCCCTGCGTTCGCAGGGACGACAGTGGGGCTCACGCCGCCTCCGGCGTTTCGAGCAGGCCCCGGCGGCGCAGCAGCGCGTCGGGCTCCGGCTCCCGGCCGCGGAACGCGACATAGGCATCCTCGGGGTCGCGCGAGCCGCCGGACGAGTAGATGTCGTCATGCAGGCGCTTGGCGGTGGCGGGATCGAAGATGTCGCCGGCCTCCTCGAAGGCGCCGAACGCATCGGCGTCCATCACCTCCGACCACATGTAGCTGTAATAGCCCGACGCATAATGGTCGCCGGAGAAGATGTGGCCGAATTGCGTGGGCCGGTGCCGCAGCGCGATCTCGGCGGGCATCCCGATTTTCTCCAGCTCCGCCTTCTCGAACGCGCCGACGTCGCGGCTGGCCGAGGCCGGCTGGGTGTGGAATTCGAGGTCGATCAGCGCCGAGGAGACGAATTCGACGGTGGCAAAGCCCTGGTTGAATTTTCGCGCGGCCAGGAAGCGGGTGAGCAGTTCGTCCGGCAGCGGCTCGCCGGTCTGGTAGTGTTTTGCAAACTGCCGCAGCACCTGCGGCTGCTCCTGCCAGTGCTCGTAGAGCTGCGAGGGCAGCTCGACGAAGTCGGTGAAGACAGAGGTGCCGGACAGCGAGGGATAGTTCACGTTGGACAGCATGCCGTGCAGGCCGTGGCCGAACTCGTGGAACAGGGTCCGCGCGTCGTCCGGCGACAGCAGCGACGGCTCGCCGTCGGCGCCCTTGGCGAAGTTGCAGACATTGATCACCAAGGGAGCGATCGCGCCGTCGAGCTTCTGCTGGTCGCGCAGCGAGGTCATCCAGGCGCCGGAGCGCTTTGACGGCCTGGCGAAGTAGTCGCCATAGAACAGCGCCTTGTGCTTGCCGTCGGCGCCCTTGACCTCCCAGACCCGGACGTCCGGGTGCCAGACCGGGATATCCTTGCGCTCGGCGAAGGTGACGCCGAACAGGCGGGTGGCGCAGTCGAAGGCGGCCTCGATCATGTGGTCGAGCACCAGATACGGCTTGATCGCGGCGTCGTCGAAATTGGCGCGGACCTGGCGCAGCTTTTCGGCGTAGTAGCGCCAGTCCCACGGCGCCAGCGCGAAATTGCCGCCCTCTTCGGCGATCATGGCCTGCAGCGCGTCGCGGTCGGCGAGCGCCCTCGCCCGCGCCGGCTTCCAGACCCGCTCCAGCAGGCTGCGCACCGCCTCGGGCGTCCTGGCCATGGAGTCTTCGAGGCGATAGGCCGCATAGTTCGGGTAACCCATGATCTTCGCGGCCTCCTCGCGGAGCCCCAGGATCTCCACCACGGTGGCGTTGTTGTCGTTGGCGTTGCCGTTGTCGCCGCGGGCGGTGAAGGCACGGAACACCTTCTCGCGCAGGTCACGCCGATCCGAGCTCTTCAGGAACGGCTCCACGGAAGAGCGCGACAGCGTCACGATCGCCTTGCCGGCCATCCCGCGCGCCTCGGCGGCGGCCTTGGCGGCGGCGACGAAGGCTTCAGGCAGCCCGCCGCGGTCGTCCTCGCCAAGCTCCATGAACCAGTCCTGCTCGTCGCCGAGCAGGTGATGGCTGAACGAGGTGCCAAGCTCGGCCAGCCGCTCGTTGATCTCGGCCCGGCGCGCCTTGGCGGCTTCGTCGAGGCCGGCGCCGGCGCGGTGGAAGTTGGTGTAGGTGCGCTCCAGCAGCCGGATCTCCTCAGCCGTGAGGCCGAGCGCGGCGCGGTTGTGGTGGAGCATGGCGATGCGCCCGAACAGCACCGCGTTCATCATGATCGGATTCCAGTGCCGCGCCATCCTGGGCGACACTTCCTTGTCGATCTCCAGGATCGCCGGATTGGAGTGAGCCGACACCAGGTCGTAGAACACGGCGGAGACCTTGGAGAGCAGCTTGCCGGAGCGCTCCAGCGCCGTAATCGTGTTGGCAAAGTCGGGCGCCGCCGGATCGTGGGTGATGGCGGCGACCTCGGCGGCGTGATCGGCAAAGGCCTGCTCGAAAGCCGGCAGGAAGTGCTCCGGGAGAATTTCCGCAAACGGCGGCGTCTCGAACGGCGTCAGCCACGGCCGAAGCAGCGGATTTGCCGGGGCTTCCGGAGGGGCTGCATTTTGCTGGGTTTCCGACATCACAAATCCCGTTTTCGCGCTGAAGCCGCTGCGGGCCCCAGGCCTTGTTTTTGACGCGTTTTGCTCAGGCGAACCGGTACCCGCTTCGGCTCGAAAACGCTCTGAATGATGCGTCAATCTATATCACGCGATACGGCATTTTTGGGCCTTTTAAGCTTGATAGTGGGGGCCTTTTCGGAGAGATTGCGCCCACCCAACAGGACCCGTTTCCATGAGCATGCAGCCTTCTTCCGGTGCCAAGAGCGAGATCATCTGGCCGAGCGTCATCACCGTCATCTCGGCGGCGATCCTGATCGGCGCCGAGGTGTTCGGCGCGGCGTTCGCCGGCGGCTGGGCGATCGCGATCCTGCTTGGACTCTCCGACACCGGCGCGCACATCCTGCAGGCGGTGATGTTCGCCATCGGCGTCGTGATCATGGTCGGCTTCATCCGCCAAGCTCAGCGCATCGAGCCGTTCTGGAAACGCAGCTGACGCGCTTGAAGCGAAGAAAGCGCTGCGGCGCAGGCGCTTTCGCGATTCCACTTCACGCGACAACACTCCGTAATTTCCCCGAGAAGTCTTAACGGCTGTTCATGTTTGACGTCGCCAGCGCGCGCTGGCGACGTCAAGAGACGCGCTGAGCGCGCTGCTGTAAGCACGCGTTAGGGAAATTTGCCCACAGCCTAAAAAAAATGTTGCGAAGCGGATTCAAAAGTCTTATTTGCACTCTTGCCCAATTTCGCACGTGCCTGTGGTCGTGTGTCAGTCGGTAGGTATCCGGACAAGAGGCCGGACAGCCGCCAAGGGATGAAGAACCGAGGGTCGCTTCATTAGCGGCCAGCATCTCTCTCAAGAGATGCCGTTGAAGGTCTCTGCATCCTTTGCAACCGTGACTGGCAGCCGGAGGCGAACCGGCGCACCCCGCTCTCAACGGGGGACGCGACTTAAAGCAACGACGGATCGGGCTTTTTTGGTCTCTACCGGCATTCCAACGCCGGCGCGGGCTACTGAAAAGGCTTGTCCTTCATTGCCAGGTGTGCGGGCGGGAAATTCCCAACCAATCCACGGCAGCACTATTCGGTCTGAGTCCAAGGCCTAGTCGCGTCTCCATCGTGCGACTGCGCCGAAGCACTTATGGCCGAGATTTACATTTGAACGGGTCCCGTCGCTGGGCCGTTTGGAGGGTGCTATGACCGAACGTATTCAGGAATTCCTGCGCAACCGCCGCAGCGAGGGCCAGGACACCGAGCCGTGCCTCGTGGTCGACCTCGAAGTCGTGCGCGACAACTACCAGACCTTCGCGAAGGCCTTGCCGGACAGCCGCGTGTTCTACGCGGTGAAGGCAAACCCGTCGCCGGAAGTGCTGCAGCTGCTGGCCTCGATGGGCTCGTGCTTCGACACCGCGACCGTCGCCGAGATCGAAATGGCGCTGGCTGCCGGTGCGACGCCGGACCGCGTCTCCTATGGCAACACGATCAAGAAGGAGCGCGACATCGCGCGTGCCTTCGCGCTCGGCATTCGCCTGTTCGCGGTCGACTGCGCCGCCGAAGTCGAGAAGGTCGCCCGTGCCGCGCCCGGCGCCAAGGTGTTCTGCCGCATCCTCTATGATTGCGCCGGCGCCGAATGGCCGCTGTCGCGCAAGTTCGGCTGCGATCCGGAGATGGCGGTCGACGTGCTCGACCTCGCCAAGCGCCTGGGCCTGGAGCCGTGCGGCATCTCGTTCCATGTCGGCTCGCAGCAGCGCAAGGTGAAGGCGTGGGACCGTGCCCTGTCGATGGCCTCGTCGGTGTTCCGTGACTGCGCCGAGCGCGGGATCAACCTGTCCATGGTCAACATGGGCGGCGGCTTCCCGACCAAGTACCTCAAGGACGTTCCTCCGGTCCTGCAATATGGCCGGTCGATCTTCCGCGCGCTGCGCAAGCATTTCGGCAACCAGATCCCGGAAACCATCATCGAGCCGGGACGCGGCATGGTCGGCAATGCCGGCATCATCGAGACCGAAGTCGTTCTGATCTCCAAGAAGAGCGACGAGGACGAGGTGCGCTGGGTGTATCTGGACATCGGCAAGTTCGGCGGTCTCGCCGAGACGATGGACGAGTCGATCCGCTACGCCATCCGCACCCCGCATGACGGTGCGGACATGACGCCGTGCGTGCTCGCGGGCCCGACCTGCGACAGCGCCGACGTGTTGTACGAGAAGCTGCCGTATCCGCTCCCGGTTACGCTCGAGATCGGCGACAAGCTGCTGATCGAAGGCACCGGCGCCTATACGTCGACCTACTCGTCGGTGGCGTTCAACGGCATCCCGCCGCTGCGGACCTACCACATCTGAACTGGCCGCTGAGGCCTGACTAACCGGGAGCCGGCGCGCCGGCTCCCATCCCTCATTTCGCGATTTTTCTGACAACGCTCCGCGGCTCGAACAGCCGTGCGAGTGAGGACTGACGTGCCATGACTGCTTTGCGGAAGACCACTGTTGCCCTCACCCCGAATGCCGCTCCGTTCGCGATCCGTGCGGAACGGGCTTCGGACGTCGTCGCGCGTGAAGCGCTGCTGGATGCCTGCTTTGGCGCAAACCGCCTTAACCGCACCTGCCAGCGCCTGCGTGACGGACGTACGCCCGCCGAAGGCCTTGCCTTGTCGGCCGTGGCACGGGGGAAGCTAGTGGGCACCGTCCGGTTGTGGCACGTCAGCGCCGGGGGCATCCCGGCGCTGATGCTCGGCCCGCTGGCGGTTGAGGAATCCTCCCGCCAATTTGGCGTCGGGGCCGCGCTGATGGACCACGCGCTCGCGGCGGCGACGGCGCGTGGCCATCGCGCGGTGATCCTGCTCGGCGACGCGCCGTATTACGTCAGGTTCGGCTTCTCGGCCGAAAAGACCGGCGCGCTGTCGCTGCCCGGCCCGTTCGAGCGCGACCGCCTGCTCGGCCTCGAACTGCGCGACGGCGGGCTCGACGGCGCGTGGGGTATGATCTCGGCGTCCGGCGCGCCGCTGGCCAGGGCAAAGGCATCTCGCGCGAAGAAGGCGCTACAGACTGTGCCGCACGCGGCCTGAGCCGTCGCGTCAGAGGGGTTGCGCGGTCCGGCGAAAAGCCCTTAAACCCCGCCAAATCAGCTATTTCCGGATCAGGCCGCAAATCGAGGTTCCGATGCCCCGCCGTCTCATTTCCACCGGTTCGCCGTTCGAGAAGACCGCCGGCTACAGCCGCGCCGTGATCGACGGCGATTTCGCCTTTGTCGCCGGCACCACCGGCTATGACTACACCACCATGACGATGCCTGACGATGTCACAAGCCAGTCACGGAACTGCTTCAAGACCATCGAGGCCGCCTTGAAAGAAGGCGGCTTCGCGATGGCCGACATCGTCCGCGCGACCTACTACATCACCGACCTCAGGGATGCGGATGCCCATTTCGCGGTCTGCGGCGAAGTCCTCGGCGACATCCGTCCGGCCGCGACGCTTCTGGTGGTCGCCGGGCTCTACAAGCCCGAGATGAAGATCGAGATCGAAGTAACCGCCAAGCGCCGCAGCGCCTGATCCACCCCTCACCATCTGTCCGCCAGCACTTTCCGGAGAAACCATCCCATGAGCCCCGCCTCGCAGATCTACGCGAAGATCACCGGTCCCATCGTCATGGTCGGCTTCGGCTCCATCGGCAAAGGCACGTTGCCGATGATCGAGCGGCATCTCGATTACGACAAGTCGCGCATCACCGTGATCGATCCCAAGGACGAGGGCCGCAAGGCGCATTGCGAGAAGCACAATGTAAGATTCATCCAGCAGGGCGTGACCAAAGACAATTATCGCGAGTTGCTTACCCCGCTGCTCACTGAAGGCGGCGGCCAGGGTTTCTGCGTCAATCTCTCGGTCGATACCGGCTCCACCGACATCATGGAGCTCTGCAACGAAATTGGCGCGCTTTATATCGACACCGTCAACGAGCCCTGGCTCGGCTTCTATTTCGATTCGTCGAAGGGCCCGGAAGCGCGCTCCAACTACGCCCTTCGCGAAGCGACGCTGGCCGCCAAGAAGGCGCGCCCCGCGGGCTCGACGACGGCCGTCTCCTGCTGTGGCGCCAATCCCGGCATGGTGTCCTTTTTCGTCAAGCAGGCGCTGCTCAATGTCGCCGCTGATCTGAAGCTCAATGCCCCCAAGCCGAAGACCAAGGCCGAATGGGCTGATTTGATGCGGCAGGCCGGGATCAAGGGCATCCACATCGCCGAACGCGACACCCAGCGCTCCAAGTCGCCGAAAGAGCCTGACGTCTTCGTCAATACCTGGTCGGTGGAAGGTTTCCTGTCGGAAGGCGTGCAGCCGTCCGAACTCGGCTGGGGCACCCATGAAAAATGGATGCCCGAGAATGCGCGTACCCACCAGGCCGGCTGCGGCGCCGCCATCTATCTGATGCAACCCGGCGCCAACACGCGCGTGCGCACCTGGTGCCCGACCCGCGGCGCGCAGTATGGCTTCCTCGTCACCCACAACGAGTCGATCTCGATCTCCGATTACTTCACGGTGCGTGACGCATCGGGCACGGCGATCTACCGGCCGACCTGCCACTATGCCTATCACCCGGCCGACGATGCCGTGCTGTCGCTGCATGAAATGTTCGGCCGCGCTGCAAAGATGCAGGAAAAGCACCACATCCTCGACGAGAACGAAATCGTCGACGGCATCGACGAACTCGGCGTGCTGCTGTTCGGCCATGACAACAATGCCTACTGGTACGGCTCGCAGCTCTCGATCGAAGAGACCCGCAAACTCGCGCCCTATCAGAACGCCACCGGCCTGCAAGTGACCTCCGCCGTGCTCGGCGGCATGGTGTGGGCGCTGGAAAACCCGAACGAAGGCATCGTCGAAGCCGACGAGATGGATTTCGATCGTCTGCTGGAAATCCAGATGCCGTATCTCGGCCCGGTAAAGGGTTTTTACACCGACTGGACGCCGCTGACGGACCGGCCGGGCCTGTTCCCGGAAGACATCGACACGTCAGATCCCTGGCAGTTCCGGAATATTCTGGTGCGGTAAGGTTGGGTTCCACGCCCCGGTGCACTGCAGCATCAGGGGTCGCCGCTCAGCGTAACGCTCGCTTAATGAAATCGCGCCATCCTGAAGGGTACCCCTTTTGCGAGGGCCTTGAGCCGTCCTGTGTCTCTGCGCAGCGACGTCCCCGGTGGAGCGGTGGAAATGCGCGTCTTTATCGCAATCATGCTATCGGCGGTCGTTTTGGCCGGGTGCAAACCTGACAACAACAACGACATCACCGGCTCGATCGATAACTGCGCCCGCAAGCTCTACAGCTCCTACAATCCCAAGGACCTGAAGCAGTGCATTAACGTGTGCATCTCCTGCCAGCGCGGCGTGATGACGACCTGCTCGACCTCCTGCACGCTGAAGGGCGCGCAGTAGAGCGTCTTCGTCATTCCGCGATGGTGACGACCCTCACTTCGCCATATAGTCGAACGCCACCTTCCCCAATCCCAGCGTCAGATCGGCCTTGAAATGCAGTGCGGAGACCACTTCGCGCACCGGAAGCCGGGCAACGTCGCACAGCGCATGGGGAAACAGGCCAAGCGCGGCCGGACCGCTCCATGCTTCCTTCAGCGTGATGTCTTCGAGATGGAAGCGGACCAGTTCGCAGATCCGAGGGCTGCCGTCGACATGCGGGATGATCTTGAGAATGAAGTTCGGCGCCTTCATGCCCTTCAGCACGGCGTCATGATCGACCGGGCGGTGCTTGTAGCCCATGGTGGCGGAGGCGCAGAGCACCGAGCCGTAATGCAGCGAGCCGACCAGCACATCGCTCTCGACTTCGATCTTCGGCTTCGCCAGCTTTTTGGGGAAACCCCAGATTTCACGACCGCCGGCGATCGGGCCTTCGTCGTCGAGATACATGGCGTGGGTATAGGCGCCCTCCTCGCCGTTGAGACGGACCGGGATCACCTGGCCGGTTTCGGTGTAGTCGCCGAAGCCGGTCGAGTCGGGCATGCGGATGAACTCGTATTTGACGACGGGTTCAACGACTTCGAGCGGCTCCGGCACCACGGCACGAAGCACCTCCGGGTCGGTCCGGTAGGTGATGATGAAATATTCCCGGTTGAAGAACCGATAGGGCCCCGGCGGGAACGACGGGTTGGTCAGCGGCATCGAGTACGCGGTTTTCCTGACATCGTCGATCTTCATGGCCTGCCCCATCTGTCATCGGCGCGGTCGCGCGATGAGGGATTATGGGGGAGCTTGATGATGCAGGCGAGACTGTAAATCCGGCAGCGTCAGTCAAATCGGCGTCAGCGAGGTGATGCTGACGTCATCCTGAGGTGCGAGCCTTGCGGTGCACTTGCACCGCTGGGCGAGCCTCGAAGGATGGGCCACGGGCCGTATTCATCCTTCGAGGCGCGCAAGAGCGCGCGCACCTCAGGATGACGGTGCGGGATTTGGAAATCCTACTTCTGCTTGATTGGTTCGGCCGTTTTCTCTGCCGGTGCGGGCGGCAGCGCGGGCTGTGCGCCCGCTTTCTGCGCGTCGGCATCGGGACGCGCCGGTTCAGGCGGCACGTTGGACGGCCGGGTGCCGGTCGTCGTCTCCGCAGGAACAGACGGCTTTTTTTCCGCGTCCGGCGTCGATTGCAGCGGCTGGGTGGCCTGCGCCAGTTGTTGCGGCGGGCGCGCGCTCAATTCCATCAGCGACAGGCCTGAAATGACAAGCCCCGCCGTGACCAGGACGGCCGCGACAAGAAAATCATTCCGGTAATTGCGCTTGTCATGATCGGCAGGCATGTCGTTCACCGCGAGATTGTTCGCGACATCAACGGCCGGCCACAAGAATTGTTCCGCGCGCAGCCCGCGTGGAACCGGCAACCGAGGAGAACGCCCTAATCCTTGGTGCTGACTTCCCAGGTGGCGTGGCGAACGCCGGGCTGGCGCTGCATATCGACCGCGACCGCATTCAGTTCGTTGGGATCGATCGCGGTGGAGACCAGCGTGGCGACGATCTCCAGGAGGTCATCGCCATGCTCGACCACATTGAGTTCAGCGACCGGATATTTTGCATGCTCCAGCCGCTCGACCAGATGGTCGCGCATGTCGGGCAGCGCCTCCGCACTGACCGCGAGCTTGAAGTAGTAGGTCGCCTCGGACGCGCGTTCGTCGATCGGAATGCGGTTGATCGCGTTCACCAGCGGACGCAGCAAGGTGTTCCCGGCGACCACGAACACGGTCAGCGCCGCCGCCTGGGCCACCATGTCGGCGCCGGCGCAAGCTCCGACCCCGGCCGACCCCCACAGCGTTGCGGCGGTGTTGAGGCCGCGGACGTTCATGCCCTCTTTCATGATGACGCCGGCGCCGAGGAAGCCGATCCCCGAAACGACATAGGCGATCACATGTACGGCGCCTTCGGCGTACTTCAGATGCATCGCCAGATCGACGAAGGCGGCCGCACCGACGGCGACCAGCACATTGGTGCGCAGGCCCGCGGTCCGCTGCCGGTATTGCCGCTCGGCGCCGATCAGGGTGCCCAAAACGAACGCCGCGGTCAGGCTGACCAGGGTGTCGAGGAAATCGGCGATCTGGAATGTCGTCAGGAAGCGCATGTCGGTTTTCTAGGGGAGAGAGGTGACGAATCTATCACAGCCTGAACGATCTGGCCCGTTCCGGCGACTAACCTCGGGTGCGAGCGACGATCCGCTTCGCTGCGGGCAACGGCGCTCGATGCGGTCCCGGATAGAACAGATTCGCCTGATTCTGCGAGAATTGTCATGAAAAGATTGCTTTACGTCGCGGTCTCGCTGCTCGGCATTCAATGCTCGCCCGCGGCTGCGGACCAGAACTGCATGACGGGCTATTACCGCACCAGGCAGCCCGCCTGCATCGACAGCGTGCTGTCGCAAATGCGAGCCGGCCCAAACGCTGATCCCAGTGCGGTCATCGGATTCCTGGCGCAGATCTTCAGCACGTCGCCCGCGGAAAAGCAGCGCATCCTGCAGCTTGAAGCCTCTTCATATGTCAAATCGGTGAAGCTCGTAGCGCTCTACGGCGCCGGCCTCACGGAAGACGCGCAGAAATTTGCCGAGGAAAACCAGATCAAGGCCACGCTGCAGAAAATCGAAAAGAACCAGCCTGCCAAACTTGCCGTGGTGCGGCCGTCGTCGAATGCCGCCGACAACGACCTCTTGATCGGCGCCTATATGGCATCCGGTGACACCAGCTTCATTGAAAGAATCCTCGCAAACTTCTCCAGCGCAGACGACGACATGGCAGGCATCGCCATGCGCATGGGATTCATGAAGAGCAAGTTCGGACCGAACATGACCGCGGAAGGCCGGGACAACGTGATGGCCAAGATGGCCTGCGACAAATACGCGTGCAAAACCGAGCCCGCCAAATTCTTTCGCGTGCTGACATTGGCGAGCGCCTTTTGGGCGTTGCAGTCGCTGGCATCAGCCGACGACGGCATCAAGAAGACCTTCACCGGCTTTTTTGCGAACGATCCTCGCCTGAAAAACCTGTTCGCGGCCGAGCAAGCGGCGTTCGGGAATTATGTGACGGCGCTCACCATGCTCGCCGTCTTCAAACCCGACCCGAAAGACCGCGACAAGACCGCCGAAAACATGAGCAAGGCCGCTTCGGCCTTCGAAAATCTCGAACCGGCCGGCAAGACGTTTGACCACATCGAGGCTTACGTCAAAGCTGGGAAGAAGGTGAAGTGACGCGGGCTGGATTGGCTTCACCTCTCCCGCGTGCGGGGGTCGAGACGAGCGAAGCTCGCTCTTAGGTCGGATCGCATCGACAGATGCGATTCGGGTGGGGGAACCTCTCTCCCCACGAACAGTCTGACTCGTGGCGACACCCCCACCCAACCCTCCCCCGCAAGGGCGGGAGAGGGAGCGCACCGTCAATTGCCGATGCACTTCAGTCTGGTCTCGCCAGCGCAAACGGGTGACCTACAGCTCCACCATGCCGGCGTCGCCGTCTTCGGTGCCGAAGGCGAGCAGCGATCCCTTGGGGCTCCAGGCCAGCGCCGAAACCGCGGCGTTGCCCCGCCGGCGCACCAGGATCTCCGCGCCGTCCTCGATCCGCACCATCAGCACGCAACCGTCGCTGTAGCCGGCGGCCAGGATGTCATGCTTCGGATGACAGGCGACCGCGGAGACGCGGGCCTGCAGCGGCGCCAGCATCGCCGGCTCCTTGCCCATCGGCCCGTCCTTGCTGGCGAACGGCCAGATGATCACGGTGTCGGCGCCCGAGGTTGCGAGCCCCTTGCCGCCGGCGCTCCACGACATCGAGCGGACGCGGCCGGGATAGCCGCTCATGCGCATGTGCCGGTTGTCGGCGAGCCGCCAGCCATGCAGCGCCGGCTCGTGCATCCCGGTCACCAGAAACTTGTTGTCCGGGCTGAAGGTGACCGACAGATGCGAGCCGGCCCATTCCAGAAACTCAGGCTTCGCCGCCATGTTGGGAAACCACAGCGTCACGCCGTTATAATGCGCGACCGCCAGCCGCAGGCCCTTGGGCGCGAACGCCAGGCCGCCGACGGTCGAGGGCATATCGAATGTTTTCTCTTCGCTCTTGCCGCTGCGGACATACGAGACCTTGCCGGCCGACCATGCCACCGCGCCATCGGGATGCAGCGCGACGTTGTCGATCCAGCGCCGCTTGGCATCGGTCGCGAGCACGCTGACCTCGCCCTTGGCATTGAGCGCGACGAGCTTGCCGTCGTCGCCGCCGGTAACGACGCGCGCGCCGTCGGACGCCGCACACAGCACCGCACCGCCGTGAATATCGACAGGTGAAATCTCGCCGCCGGCGCCGACGATGGCAGCCTTCTCCTCAGCGCCGACGAAGACCGCGGTCTCGCCGAGAAAATACACCGACGATATCGGCATGCCGACCGCAAGCGGCCGCACCTTGTCGGTGATCGAAGCAATGGAGGCGCCTTCGCCCGGATCAAACTGTTTCATCACGTGGTGATACAGCTCTCAAAACCGTCGCGAATCATCTGCTCCGGCAATTCGCGACCGATGAACACAAGCCGGCTCTCGCGCCGTTCGTCATCCTTCCACTTACGCTGATGGTCGCCCTCGAGCATCATGTGGACGCCCTGGAACACGTAGCGGTCGTCATCGTCGCTGAAGGCGAGGATGCCCTTGGAGCGAAGGATCTTCTGCCCTTCGGAGGCGACGAGGTTCTGCAGCCACGGCATGAACTTGGTGGCATCGAGCGGCTTGTCCGTGCGCAGCGACAGCGACTGCATCTCCTCGTCATGGTAGTGCTTCAGCCCGCCATGGCTGTGGCTGTGATCATGATGATGGTCATGGCCGTGGTGATGATCGTGATCATGGTGATGATCATGGCCGTCGCCGGCATCGAGGAATTCCGGCTCGATCTCGAGAATGCGGTCGAGATCGAACGCGCCGCGTTCCAGCACGTCCGCCAGCGCCACCTTGCAGCGCTCGGTGCGGTGCAGTTTTGCGTAAGGGTTGATGCCGCGGATCCGCGCCTCGACTTCGGCAAGCTCGGCTTTGGAAACCAGGTCAGTCTTGTTGAGCACGATGACGTCGGCGAAAGCGATCTGGTTCTTGGCTTCCGGCGCGTCCTTCAAACGGTCGCTGAGCCATTTGGCATCGGCGACGGTGACGACCGCGTCGAGCCGGGCGTTCTTCTGCACGTCCTCGTCGACGAAGAAGGTCTGCGCGACCGGCGCCGGGTCGGCCAAGCCGGTGGTCTCGACGATGATGGCGTCGAATTTGCCCTTGCGCTTCATCAGGCCGTCGAGGATGCGCACGAGGTCGCCGCGCACGGTGCAGCAGACGCAGCCATTGTTCATCTCGAACACTTCTTCATCGGCGCCGATGATGAGGTCATTGTCGATGCCGATCTCGCCGAATTCGTTGACGATGACGGCGTATTTCTTGCCGTGGTTTTCCGACAGGATGCGGTTGAGCAGCGTGGTTTTGCCGGCGCCGAGATAGCCCGTCAGCACGGTCACAGGAATTTTTTGGGACGTCAGTTCAGACATGGTGGCTCCGGGCGGAAATTCGGGCACGCCGGCAACAGCAGGGAGGCCCCTGCCCTATTCGCCAAGCGCGCTGGTCAGTGCCTTTATATTGTGCCTGACCATATCAATGTAAGTGGGTGCATCGCCCTTTTCGGCCGTCAAACTGTCCGAATAGAGGGTCCCGCCGATCCTGGCACCGGTCTCGGCCGAGATTCGGCGGATCAGGCGCGGATCGCTGACATTTTCCAGAAAAACCGCCGGGATTTTGGCGGTTCGGATCTGGGTGATAATACCGGCGATATCGCGGGCACTGGGCTCGGATTCCGTGGATACGCCGACGGGGGCAATGAATTCGACGTCGTAGGCGGCGGCGAAATAGCCGAAGGCGCCGTGGGTCGAAATCACCTTGCGGCGGCCCGCCGGGATCTTTGCGACGGCTTCGCGCGCCTCGCGGTCCAGGGTGTCGAGTTTCGCCAGATAGGCCTCCGCATTGGCGCGAAAACCCTGGGCTGAGGCAGGATCGGCGGCCGCCAGCGCGTCGCGGATATTGCCGACATAGATTTTGGCATTGGCGACGGATTGCCAGGCGTGCGGGTCGGCATCCGAGCCAAGCTTGAGCGGCGCGATACCGGCGGTCGCCGTCACGACGGAAACCTTGCTCCCGGCGGATTTCAGCAGCCGCGGCAGCCAGCCCTCGAAGCCAAGGCCATTGACGAAAATCAGCTTCGCATCGGCAATCTTCTTCGCATCCGCCGGCGTCGGCGAGTAGACATGCGCATCGCCGTCAGCACCGACCAGCGTCGTGACGCTGACGCTGGTGCCGCCGACATTGCGGACGAAATCGCCGAGGATAGAGAAGCTGGCGACAACCTTGAGGCGCTCCTGCGCGCTGGCCGGAACGACTGTGGCGATCAGCACCAGACACATGAGGGAGAACAAACGCTGCATCGTTACGCCTCGAGATGCCGGCCGGGGAACAGCTGCCGGACCAGGCCGCTGACATTGCCGAACAGCACGGACACCACATAGATCCCCGCCGCGACCAGGATGACCGCGGGGCCTGACGGAATTTTGGTCTGGAACGACAGCACCAGCCCGGCATAGCCCGACACCATGGCGCTCGCGACCGCGATGCAGATCATCCCGGTGATGTCGCGCGACCAGAACCGCGCGATTCCCGCGGGCAGGATCATCAGCCCGACGCCGAGCAAGGTGCCGAGCGCGTGAAAACCGTTGACGAGATTGATCACGACCAGCGCCAGAAACGCCAGATGCGCCGGCGCGCCGGCGCGGCTCACGGTGCGCAGGAACACCGGATCGACGCATTCGATCACCAGCGGGCGATAGATCACGGCCAGCACAAGGAGCGTAATCGTGGCGTTGAAGGCGATCACCAGCAGGGTCTGGTCGTCCATCGCCAGGATGTTGCCGAACAGCACGTGCAAGAGGTCGATATTGGTGCCCTTGATGGACACGATGGTGACGCCGAGCGCCAGCGACACCAGATAGAACGTCGCCAGCGAGGCGTCTTCCTTCAGTTCGGTGGTGCGCGCGACCACACCGGCCAGGATCGCGACCGTAAAACCTGCGATCAGGCCGCCGGTCGTCATCGCAAACAGATTGAGCCCGGAGACCAAAAAGCCGATCGCGGCCCCGGGCAGGATCGCATGCGCCATGGCGTCGCCGACCAGACTCATCCGCCGCAGCATCAGGAACACGCCGATCGGAGCGGCACCCAACGACAGCGCGATCACGGCCGCCAGCGCGCGGCGCATGAACTCGAATTCGGTGAAAGGCGCGATCAGCGCATCATGGAGCATTGCAATCAGGCCGCCCGCGACGGCGCATCTTCGGCGCAGGCCGCGGCCCGGTCGTCGAAGGCTTCGCACATCTTCATCGCCACCATCAGGTTATCCGGCGTCAGCACCTGCGCGGTCGCGCCCCATGCCACCGGGCCTCGGGCCAGCAGCAGGGTTTCGGGGAAATGGTTGCGCACCATGTCGAGATCATGCAGCGCCGCCAGCACGGTGCGGCCTTCGCCGTGCCAGCGCTTGACCAGCGCAACCAGGTCGGCGGAGGTTTTGGCGTCGATGGCGTTGAACGGCTCGTCCAGCACGATCAGCCGCGCGTCCTGCAACAACACCCGGGCGAACAGCATGCGCTGCATCTGGCCGCCGGACAGCGTGCCGATCGGGCGGTTCTCAAAACCGTTGAGGCCGACGGCGGCAAGCCCCGCCAAAATCCGCTCGCGCTCTTTCTTGCCCATGCCGCCGAAGAAGCCGGTCGAGCGCCACAGTCCGGTGCCGACGAAATCGAACACCGAAATCGGAAAGCTGCGGTCGATGTCGGCGGTCTGCGGCAGGTAGGCGATGTCCTTGCTGTCGAGCCCGCCCAGCGCGATCGATCCCGACAGGGGTTTAAGGATGCCGGCAAGGCCGCGAAACAGCGTCGACTTGCCGGCGCCGTTCGGCCCGATCACCGCGACCAGCGCGCCCCCGGCGACCTCGAGGTTGAGATGATGCACCGCCGGATGCCGGTCGTAGCCGAGCGTGACATTGCTGAATTTCACCTGAGCTTTTGCCTGCGCCGCCATGCTCACCTCATCGCCACCAGCACGACCACCCAAAGACAGGCGCTGACCGCGAGCGCCGCGCCAAGCCGTGCCGCCACGGTCATCCGCAGGATCGACCACGGCGCCGGCTGCGCCGGATGCGGCGTCGAGGGGTCGTGGTGATGGGGGTGACCATGGCTATGGGCGTGCCCGTGGTGTCCATGGTCGTGGGAATGGGAGTGAGCCATGCAAGGATGTTATATTATAACATTACGGGAGTCCACGCGTTGGCGCCGGATACTGGACCAACCGCTGGCGTGATTTGCCCGACTGGGTGCGGGGCCAATCCGGCCGATTGGAACCTTCACAGGCCATGCTTCGCCCAAACGGCGCGGACCTCTTCGTCTGTCGCAAACTCGCCGCGCGCAGCTTCCGCCCGCGAAGCATCAAAGTCCGCTTCTTCGTCAAGCGTGAGTCCATAAGGCGTTTGGGTGAGGCTAGGAGCGGTCGTCTCACGGGTCGTTTTCACGGCCGTCTCGTCACTTCTGCGGTTGATTACACGCAAGATCAGATCTCGCCTTCTAACGCCTTGATCTCGGCGACAGCGGCAGCAAGCAAGGGCGGAAGATGCACCGTTACGGTTTCCCAGACATAAGACGCGGCGACGTTGTCGTATTGATGCCGATAGAAATTGCCAACATCCCGGATGGATCGCCAAGGCAATTCAGGATGCCTATCGCGCAGATCGTCGGGTAACCGGCGGCTTGCTTCCGAGATAATTTCCAGAGCGTGTCACGGCATAGAGATGCAAACGCGACTCGCCGAATTCCTGGCTGGTCAAACCTTCGACAAATCCGCCGGCGAGCAGGATGTTGTCCCGAATGTCGTACAAGGCGAGCTTGACGGACTCAGAATGCATAAATGGCTTCGCGCTCGGCGATCGGCTTCAAATGAGGCTTGAGCGCAATCCGGTTTGAAACATCCACACGCACCGGAAACAGGTCTTCGATGCTGTGAACGATCCCAACGTATTTGAAAACATCCATCCGGACGTCCGGCGCGATTTCGACCAGAATGTCGATGTCGCTGTCGGGACGGGCGTCGCCGCGGGCGCGCGAGCCGAACAGGGCCGCATGGCTCACACCCTGAGCCTTCAAGGCGGCTTCATGCTCGCGCAACCTCGCAAGGATATCCTGCTTTTCCATGGGATGCATTCTACCAGAAGCGCTGCTTTCCAGCAGTCCCAAAAAGCGGCGAGTCCTTAGCTACCACTCAGCAGAATAAAATTCCCATATTTTCAATAGCTTGAGGAGGCAGCTGCCAACCTCACGGCTTTCCGATCGCCATCGCCAAGGCCGCCGCCAGGAACGGAAACGGCACCGACACTGCGGCCCGGAACCAGACGAAACGCGCCGGCATGAACGGGATTTCCCAGAGTATCAGCCGCTGGAAGGCGAACAGCGCCCAGGCGACGACATAGGCGATCACCTGCGGCGAACCGCCGCCGACCTTCAGCGCCACTGCGCCGATGGAAAAGCCGACCACCGGGCCGCCCGGGGTTAGCCCGCCCGCGATCACGGCGGTGAGCACGCCGAGCCAGCCGGAATCCGGGCCCAGCCAGCCGGTGATGATTTCGGAGGGAATGACGGCGGCGATGTAGCCGGAGCCGATCACACCGAGCGCGATCCGCGGCACGATGTTGATGAAATCCATCGCGCCTTCGCGCGCCGCCGAAACCACCACGACACGGCCGCGCCGGAACGCGATCAAGCCGAGCACCAGGACGGAGCCCCACAGCGTAATGTCGATGAGCAGCGCGCTTATCGTCATGACGGCTCGCCCTTCATGTTGGCTCACCCTTGGGATACATCCGCACATAGACGAAGCGCCCGAGCGCGCCTGCGAGGATCGGGATCGGCAGCGAGATCACGATCCGCCACAGCGTGAAATCGGTGCCGAGGATCGGCAGTTCCCAGGCGACCGCGCGGCCGTAACCGATCAGCGTCCAGCTCACCACCATCGCGATGGTGGCGCCGAAATCCGCGCCGACGGTGAGCAATGCAGCGGCCACCGGATAGGCCGTGAACGGCCCGCCCGGCAGGATGGCGCCGAATGCCGTTCCGATCAGCAATCCCTTCAGGCCGGAGTTCGGCCCGAGCGATCGCGACACTTTCTCGTGCGGCAGGATTTCCGTAATGAGCGCGCCGAGCAGGCAGCCGGCCAATACGCGCGGCAGGATCTCGCCGAACAGCCAGAGATCATCGGTGAGAATCTTGAGCACGCCGTCGATACCGTCGCGGCGATAGACCAGCGTGGCGCTGACCGCGACCAGCACGGCGATGAAGATCATCGACCAGCCGACCGGCTTGCGCTTGCGTCGCGGGACCGCTTCGGCCTCCGGGCTATCGTCGGCCGGCGCCGGCTGTTTCAAAGGAGGTTCTGACAATGCAATGAATCGGCAGGTGAAAAGTCCAACCCTGCTTAGTCCCGGCCGGGTCCTCACGCAAACGGAACAACTGAAACATCCATGCGCGGCTCAGGCATGGCCATGCAAGGCTGTCACGGGCCTTTCAGGTCAGGTGGCGCACCAGCGCGAGGCCGGCAAACAGGCCGGCAATCGACAGCACGACCGAGCCGATAATGTAAGCCGCCGCCAGGCCAAGCTCACCCCGCTCATAGAGCACGGCGGTATCGAGCGAGAACGCGGAAAACGTCGTGTAGCCCCCGAGTATGCCCGTCATCAGGAACAGCCGCCACGGCTGCGAGGTCTCGCCCTTGAGGACGAGATAGCCGGCGATCAGCCCCATCACGGTCGATCCTGAGATGTTGATGATGAAGGTGCCCCAGGGAAATCCGGTACCGATGCAGCGCGCACAGGTGAGGTTGATGAAATGGCGCAGCGACGCGCCAAGGCCGCCACCGACGAAGACCAGCAAATAGCTCATCGCAGCATTTTCCACATCGCGAAATCACCCGGCCACAGCGCTTGTGCCGCAAGCCCGCGACGCCTGCAAGCATGGCATGGGAGGCAAAAGATAAGGGCGGCAGTTTTGCACTGCCGCCCCTGAAATTTATTCTACGTCATTCCGGGGCGCGCGATAGCGCGAACCTCAGATGCGCAATTGCGCATCGGGGGAATCTCGAGATTCCGGGTTCGATGCTTCGCATCGCCCGGAATGACAAACAGATCAAGCCTTGCCGAACAGCTGGTCGACATATTCCCAGTTCACGAGATTATCGACGAACGCCTTCAAATAGTCCGGGCGGCGGTTGCGATAGTCGATGTAGTAGGAGTGCTCCCAGACGTCGCAGCCGAGGATCGGGGTTGCGCCATGAACCAGCGGGCTTTCGCCGTTCGCGGTCTTGGAGATTTCGAGCTTGCCGTTCTTGACCGACAACCAGCACCAGCCGGAGCCGAACTGGCCGACGCCGGCGGCGGCGAAGTCGGTCTTGAACTTGTCGAGCCCGCCGAGATCCTCGGTGATCTTCTTTTCCAAACGGCCGGGCAGCTTGCTGCCGCCGCCATTCGGTTTCATCCAGTTCCAGAAATGCAGATGGTTGTAGTGCTGGCCGGCGTTGTTGAACACGGCCGGGTTCTTGCCGAACGAGGCCTTGACGATCTCCTCGAGGGACTTGCCTTCGAATTCGGTCCCCTTGATCGCGTTGTTTCCGTTGGTCACGTAAGCCTGGTGATGCTTGTCGTGGTGGAATTCCAGCGTTTCCTTGGACATATAGGGGGCAAGGGCGTCATGGGCATAGGGAAGATCGGGTAGCGTGAAGGTCATGGGGTGATGTCCGAAAATGATGGGAGACGTGGTGTAACGGGAACCCTTATAGAAGGTTCCATCGTGCTTAAACACCGCAATTTGACAAAGCGGGGCGGCTTCTTCGGTAACGATGCTCCGCGTCCAGCGTATGACGGGACATACGGCCATTGCGGGGTGAAAGATGAGTATCGAGATCGATATCCTGAACGGGGACGCGTCATGGCCGCGGGTCGAACCGCTGATGAATGCGGTCTGGCCGACACGTGTGGTCGAGAAACTGTCCTGGGGCCACGTCAAATGGGCCCACGCCGATTTGCGCGTGCTGATCGAAGCGCCAGAGGAATCGTCAAAACCCGGCCTTGTCTGCCATGTCGGCATCTATTTCCGCACCGTGACCTGGAACGGGCGCAAGGTCGATATCGGCGGTATCGGCGGGGTTGCGACCCGCGAGGATTTCCGGGGGCGCGGGCTTGCCGGCCTCGCGCTCGGCGCCGCGGTCCAGACCATGCGCGACCACGAAGCGATCAAGTTTGCGCTGTTGTTCTGTGAGCCGCATAATTTCGCCTTCTACGAGGCCCGCGGCTGGCATAAATTCACTGGCGAGATCTATGCCGAGCAGCCGGAGGGACGCATTCGTTTCGAGGCGATGGCGCCGTTCGTGTTCGACTTCACCCGCGCCCCGCGCGACGGCATCATCGACCTATGCGGCCTGCCATGGTGACCCCTGCGCGGCGATGGGGTGGCTTGCGGTCGCGCGTGCCGATAATATGTTGGCCATAATATATTGCCTTCTGGCCGACAAACCGGTGACGCATGACGATCGACGCCCCGCTTGATTTGCGCCCCGCGGCCATCCCGGCTGCGCCGGTCAACAACCTCTTGACCTCGCCGATCCTGCCGACGCTGCTAAAACTCGCGCTCCCCAATGCGATCGCGATGGTCGGCACCGCGCTGGTGGCGGTCGCCGAGACCTCCTATATCGGCCGGCTCGGCACCGAGCCGCTGGCCGGGATCGCGCTGGTGTTTCCGTTCGTGATGCTGACGCAGATGATGTCGGCGGGCGCGATGGGCGGTGGCGTGTCCTCCGCCATCAGCCGCGCGCTCGGCGCCGGCAACCGCGAGCGCGCCGCGACGCTGGCGCTGCATGCGGCCATGATCGGCACCTGCGCCGGGCTGATCTTCACCGTGATGATGCTGGCGTTCGGCCGGCAATTCTACTCGCTGCTTGGCGGCCGCGGCGGCGTGCTCGAGCAGGCCATGCAATATTCGCACGTGCTGTTCTCCGGCGCGGTTTCGATCTGGCTCGTCAACACGCTGGCCTCGGTGGTGCGCGGCACCGGTGATATGCGCATTCCCTCGGCGGTGCTGATCGTCGTCGCCTTCGTTCAGGTCGTGGTCGGTGGCGGCCTCGGTCTTGGATTGTTCGGCCTGCCGAAGCTTGGCATGCCCGGGGTTGCCGCAGGCCAGCTCACCGCCTTCACACTCGGGGCGATATTCCTGGCGTGGTACCTCGCCAGCGGCCGCAGCCGGCTGAAGCTGAATTTCACAGCCTTCCGGTTCGAGCGCGACATGTTCATCGACATCCTCAAGGTCGGCGCGATCTCCTGCCTGGCGCCGCTGCAGACCGTCCTGACCATCCTGATCTTCACCAAAATCGTGGCGGGCCTCGGCACGGAGACGCTGGCCGGTTACGGCATGGGTTCGCGGCTGGAATTCCTGCTGGTCCCGATTGCATTTGCGTTCGGCATCGCCTCGGTGCCGATGGTCGGCATGGCCGTTGGCGCTGGCCTCGTGGCGCGGGCGCGCCGGGTGGCTTGGACCGCGGCCGCCGCGGCAGGCCTGACCGTCGGCCTGATCGGCCTGGTCGTCGCGATTAAGCCGACGCTCTGGATCTCGCTGTTCACCAGCGACCCCGGGGTGACGGCTGCCGCCTCTTCCTACTTTGCCTGGGCCGGTCCGGCCTTCGGCTTCTTCGGCACCGGCCTCGCCCTCTACTTCGCCTCGCAGGGCGCGGCAAAGGTCGGCGGCCCGGTCATGGCCGGCACCATCCGGCTACTGCTGGTCGGCCTCGGCGGCTGGTGGCTGGCGTCATCGGGCGCACCGGCCTGGACCTTGTTCGCGCTCGTCGGCGCCGCGATGGTCGTACACGGCCTCTCCACGGTGCTGTTCATTCGCTTCACGCGCTGGGGCAAATGAGCATCCAGCCCCGTTGTGTGGCGGCGAGCAGCTTACGCCGCCATCGCCTTCAAGGCGGTCGCCGCCGAGGCATAGCCGCCGCGTGCACCATCGATGAAGTGAACGTGGTCGCTGCGCATCACCGACGGTGTGAAGCAGGTCATCATCGCCGCGTCCTGGCGGTGCAAGCCATATCGCACGACACCATTTGAGGCCGCCTTTGCCAGCCGTTGCGCCAGCGCCTGCTCGAGCTCCGGCGTGCAATCGAGGATCATCCGCAATCCATCGTCGTATTTGCGGAAGTCGGAATTCTCCACCACCTGCTGCATGTAGGTCTTCGGCACGAAATTGCCGACCTTGATGCCGAAGCGCAACACGACATAGGCCCACAGTGCGATGGCCAACGCGGAACTGCGCCGCCGCAACAACGACCCGCCGCGCGCGGCACGCGCCTCGTATTCGATGCCCGCCGGAGGAAAGCGGATATCGGGTCCGCCTGAAGGCACCGGCCGCCCGGCATCAGGGCTGCGTTCGACGAGATCGATGATGTCTTCGATCGCTTTGCGGAATGCGCGCGGATCGGCGCCCTTTGCCGGAACCACCAGCACCGAAAGAATGAGACCGCGGGTGGAGGGAATTTCCTCGAACCGGCATGACAGGCCGGACAAATCCGGCTGCTCGCCCGCCGGCGCCGCGGGGACCGCGAATTCGCCGCGCTTCATCGCCGCGTCCGCCCAGCCGAGACCGCCGCCGGAAAACATCGCGAGGGACAAATTGGGCGACGGCCCGAAGCGCGCGACTCTGATGTCGAGGCCCTGCGCGCGGATTGCTGTCACCGGCACCAGCGCCACCCGCATCGAAAGATCAAGGCCTTCGCTGACCCAGGTCGCAGTCGCCGCCAGCGCCTCGCGCGCGCGGCCGAGATCGGCGGGCGCCACGGCAAAGCTCGCGCCATCGCCGCCGAACACAAACGGAAATTCGCGTCCATCCAGCGCATTGGTCACGGCGGCGATCACAGCGGCTCCCGCCATGTTGACCGCCTTGTAGCGCTGGTTGGCGATCGCCTTGGTCGATTCCACGATATCGGCGACGCCGACGGTCCAATCATCCGGCAACGGCGAATACAGCGCCGGATCCATCAGGCTGGTGAAGCCGCGAAAGACCGGAATGCCGCCGTAGAAGATGTCGGTGCCGTCGGGCGTGGTCATTGCGATGCACCCCGTTTTCCGAAGCTGTCTAACAGATACGGCCTAACCTATATTCGGGTTCGCCCCTGCTACAGTTTGACACCCCGCAGCACCAATTGGTTGAGCCTGCTCGCAAACGCCGCCGGGTCTTCCGGCAACTCGCCATCGAGGATCTGCGCCTGCTCCAGCAGCAGGAACGACAGGTCCGCGGCTGCGTCCTTGGCCCCGGCAATCGCCGCCACCAAAGGATGGCGCAGATTGATCTCGAGGATCGGTTTTGTCAGCGGACCCTGGTTCTGCATCGCCAGCAAGCGCTCGAGCTGGCGGTCGCGGCCGTCGCCGCCGGCCACCAGACAGGACGCGCTCGACGTCAGCCGCTGCGACGCCCGCACGTCGGAGACGCGTTCCCCGAGCGTATCCTTGATGACGGCGATGGTCGCGGCCTCGTCCGTGGTGCTCTCTTCCTTCTTGTCGTCCGCTTTGTCGTCCAGCAGCGGGATCAGACCGAAATCGATATCGCCCTGGCTCAGCGATTTCAGCGGCTTGCCGCCGAAATCGAGCGGCGCCGAGGTCCAGAACGCATCGACCGGATCGGTCAGCAGCAGCACCTCGATGCCACGGGCCGTTGCGGATTCGAGCTTCGGGTTCGACTTTAGCCGCTCGATGCTGTCGCCGGTGAGGTAATAGACCTCGGTCTGGTTCGGCTTGAGGTTTTCGACATACTGCTTCAGCGAACGCTTCTCGCCCGATGTTGTGGTGAAGCGCGACAAGCCCAGCAGTTTCTCGCGCCGCTCGAAATCTTCCCAGATGCCTTCCTTGATCACCGGCCCGAACGAATCCCAGATTTTCGCGAACGCCTCCGGCTCCTTGTCGCCGAGGCTTTCCAATTCCGTGATCACGCGGCCGGTGACGGCCTTGCGGATCTGCGCGAGCTGCGGATTGTTCTGCAGCATCTCGCGGGAAATATTGAGCGGCAGGTCCTCGCTGTCGATCACGCCGCGGATAAAGCGCAAATAAGCCGGCAACAAATCGGCATCGTCGGCAATGAAAACCCGGCGGACATAGAGCTTCACCTTGCCCTTGCGTGCCTGGTCGAACAGGTCGAACGGTTTTGTCGATGGCGCGAACAGCAGCACCGCATAGGACTGGCGGCCCTCGGCGCGGTAATGCAAGATCATCGCGGGCTCGTCGAAGGCGCCGGCGATCGACTGATAGGCGCCCTTGTAATCGTCAGGCGTCAATTCCGATTTCGGCCGCTGCCACAGCGCGCTGGCCGAATTGATCTGGCGCGGCTCACCCTCCTCCGGCACCAGCTCAATCGGAAACTGGATGTTGTCGGAATAGGCGCGGACGATGCGCTCGATCTCGTAGGTCTCGAGATATTTCTGCGCGCTCTCTTTCAGATGCAGCACGATCTCGGTGCCCTGCGTGATACGCGCGGCATCTTCCTCACTCGCGGGCGCGATCTCAAATCCGCTGCCGCCCGACGACGACCAGGTCCAGACCTGATCCGAACCGGCGCGGCGGCTGGTGACGACGATGCGCTCGGCGACCATGAAGGCGGCATAGAAGCCGACGCCGAACTGGCCGATCAGATTGGCGCCATCCTTGGCCTCGGTCAGGCGCGACAAAAACGACTTGGTGCCGGAACGCGCGATGGTGCCGAGATTGTCGATCAATTCCTGCCGGTCCATGCCGATGCCGCTGTCGACCACGGCAAGCGTGTTCGCCGCCTTGTTCGGCACGATGCGGATCGCGGGCGGCGCGCCATCGGTGATCAGCTCGGGTGCCGCGATCGCCTCATAGCGCAGCTTGTCGCAGGCGTCGGACGCGTTCGAAATCAGTTCGCGCAGGAAGATATCGGTTTCCGAATAAACCGAGTGCACCATCAGATGCAGGAGTTCGGCGACCTCGGCCTGGAACGGCTGGGATTCGGGGGCAGTCGTGGTGGTCATCAGGGGCTCACGAGATCAAGCGTGGGTGGGAAAGCCCCTGATATAGCGATACTATCTGGAGTGGCAAGGTTCGACGGCCTGGCTGGTTCCTGCCCTCGGCCGACCCTAATCCGCAATCGCGGCCAGATAGCGCCGGACCGAAGCATCGAATGCGGCCTTTGCGCCCGCCTCGATGTTCTTGCCCCACCACGCGCCATAGATGCGGTCGAACGCCAACGGCGCGACCGCGCGCGCAATGCCTTGAACCGATTTCGCGTTCAAGGGGATGTAGTTCGGGAAGCTGTACATGAAGCTCAGCGAGCGGCGGTCCATCGCCACCATGGCAACATCACCGGTGAGCAGCGCGCCTCGCCCCTCGCCGCCCGCACGCCAATGCAGGATCGTGCCGCCGGCGAAATGACCGCCGGTGCGGATGAGAACAATGTCATCGGAAATCTGGCGGCTGTCGCCGGTCCACGGCACGATCGCGGCATGCGGCCGCGTGACCCATTGCCGATCGTCGCCATGCAGATAGATCGGCACGCCGCCAAAGGCCTCGCTCCAGTCGGCGACCGCGCCGTAATAATGCGGGTGCGAAACCGCAATCGCCTTCAGGCCGCCGAGCGAGCGGACATGGTCTACCGCCTCCGATGTGGCCAGAGGCACGCAATCCCACATCACGCAACCGTCGGCCTCGGGAACGAGCAGCGCGCGCTGCCCGATCGCGAAGCCCGGATCGAGAGCGATCCCTGATATGCCGAGGTCATCGCGCCAGACGAGCTTATGGCGCTCCGCCAATGCTTCGCGCGAAAACCATTGCTGGCCTTTCCAGTTCACGTACTGCCGTTCGTCCTCACAAATCGGGCACGCTGCCGGCGGCGCCACGCTGTCCGGAAACTGGGCACCACATTGCTCGCAAGTCCACAAGGGCATCGCCGTCACTCCCATCCGATAGAAACGCGACTCTGGCAAATGCGCGGTTTCGGATCAACAAGAGCAAGTTTTAGACTTCAAGTTCCGGACAATTGACTTGCTTCCGCGCCGCTGGGGGGTAAGTTCCGCCTGATTATTGCAGGACGCGCGCGCAGCCGGCGCGTGGACGGGCTGGATGATCTCCACGCCCAGGGTTTTCTCAACAATTATTGACGGGATCAGATTATCTCGACCATTCAAAAATTTTGCATGATTGTAGGCTGGCTGGCGCTGGCATTCATCGCCTACGCGACGCTGTCGCCGATCGACGCCCGCCCCGTGCTTGCCGAAGGTCTGATTGAGCATTTCGTCGCCTTCGCCTTGCTGGGCCTTGCGCTTGGATTCGCTTACCCTGACCGCGTGGTTTTTGTTGTCGCGATCGTTGTCGGAGGCGCAGTGGCGTTGGAGACCATGCAACTGCTGACGCCGGACCGCCACGGCCGTCTGCTTGATGCAGCCGTGAAGGCGGCGGGCGGCATCGGCGGGATTGGCGCCGGACAATGGGCGGTCATGCTGCTGAAGGGCAAAATCGGCCGCGGCAAATAGCGCATTTCGATTCGGTTTTACCGTTATTTCAAATAGCCGTTATTTCAAATGCCTTGCCCGGACACTTGGTGTCGATATTTCTTATGGGGCGCCTGTTTGGATTATCCCAAGACAGGCGCCGATTATTTCCAGCGACGCGGAACTGTCATGCCCTTGGTCACTCCGCCGCGAGCTTCACTTCCGGTGCAGCAGCGCGGACGTCGGCGTCGACCTGGGCTTCGAATTTCGCAAAATTCTTCTGGAACATGCCGACCAGCGCGCGCGCGGTCTTGTCGAATTCGGCCTTGTCCTGCCAGGTATTGACGGGATTGAGGATGTCGCTGGGGACACTCGGCAGCGCCGTCGGCACCGCAAAACCGAAATATTTGTCGGTGCGGAATTCGACATTGCGCAGCGAGCCGTTGAGCGCCGCGGTCAATAGCGCCCGCGTCACCTTGATCGGCATCCGGCTTCCGGTGCCGTATTTGCCGCCGGTCCAGCCGGTGTTGACCAGCCAGCAATCGACATTGTGCTTGGCGATCAGCTCGCGCAGCATGTTGCCGTAGACCGACGGATCAAGGGGGAGGAACGGCGAGCCGAAACAGGTCGAGAATTCCGGCTGCGGCTCGCTGCCGAGACCACGCTCGGTGCCGGCGACCTTGGCGGTGTAGCCGGACAGGAAGTGATACATCGCCTGCGCCGGGGTCAGTTTGGCGATCGGCGGCAGCACGCCGAAGGCGTCGGCCGCCAGCATCACCACGTTCTTCGGCTGGCCGGCACGTCCGGTGCGCGAGGCGTTCGGGATGAAATCGAGCGGATAGGCCGAGCGGGTGTTTTCGGTTTTCGAACCGTCATCGAAGTCAGGCACGCGGGTGCGCTCGTCGAGCACGACGTTTTCCAGCACCGCGCCGAAGCGGTTGGAGGCCGCGAAAATCTCCGGCTCGGCTTCCGGCGACAGCTTGATGCACTTGGCATAACAGCCGCCTTCGAAATTGAAGACGCCGTCCTTGCCCCAGCCATGCTCGTCGTCGCCGATCAGCGTGCGCTGGGGATCGGCCGACAGCGTGGTCTTGCCGGTGCCGGAGAGGCCGAAGAAGATCGCGGTGTCACCGTCGGGGCCGACATTGGCCGAGCAGTGCATCGGCAGCACGCCCTTGGCGGGGAGATAATAGTTCAGCGTCGTGAACACGCTCTTCTTCATCTCGCCGGCATAATAAGACCCGCCGATCAGGACGATCTTGCGGGCGAAGTCGATTGCCACGACGTTCTCGGACTTGCAGCCGTGGCGTTTGGGATCGGCGCGGAAGCTCGGCAGATCGATGATGGTGAGCTCCGGCACGAAGCTGGCGAGATCAGCAGCTTCAGGGCGGATCAGCAGCGTGCGGATGAACAGCGAATGCCAGGCCAATTCCGTAAAGACGCGGGTCTTGATCTGGAACGAGGGATCAGCGCCGCCATAGAGATCCTGCGCGAACAGCGTCATGCCTTCGGCGTGCGTGAGGAAATCGGCATAGAGCGCGTCGAACTGCTCTGAGGTGATCGACTGGTTGCCGGCCCACCACATCTTCTCGGTGGAGGCGTCGCGCACCGTGAACTTGTCCTTCGGACTGCGGCCGGTGAATTCGCCGGTGTCGGCGCACAGCGACCCATCGGCGGAGAGCACGGCTTCGCCTGACGACAGCGAATATTGGTAGAGCTGCGGCGCTCCGAGGTTCCAGCGAACCTCTTTGAGTTTCTTTAAACCGAACTTATCGGCGCCAAAGGCACCGTTACGCACGCCTGTCTCTTGCACGAAGGATCTCCATCAATCACCGCACGACCTAGCGGTCGATCACGAAATGCGAATGACAATGAAACGCAAGAATAGTGCCACGAGCCGCGGCCTACCTACTCAAGACGACGGGCAGGCATGCAACAGCATCATGTCCGGCACAATCTGCCCGAATTGTAGTCGCGGGGCGTGAGATCTCCGGGCAGTTCGCCGGTGAGGCCGGCCGTAACCATTTCTTTTCTCGCCCGGATGGGCCGTGCCGGTCAGCCCGCCACGCCATGGTAACCGCGATACCATTCGACAAATCGCCGCAGGCCCTCAGCCAACGGCGTCGACGGCGAGAAGCCGACATCGCGTTGCAGCGCCGATATGTCGGCACAGGTCTCGAGCACGTCCCCCGCCTGCATCGGAAGGAGATCCCGAACCGCCGGCTTTCCAATGATCTGTTCGAGCGTCGAAACAAAATCGAGCAAATTTACCGGCTGGTTGTTGCCAATGTTATAGACCCGATACGGAGCCGCACTTGTGGCGGATTCAGGCCGCTCCGCATCCCAGGCCGGATTCGGCGCAGCCGGACGATCCAGGGTGCGGATCACTCCCTCCGCGATATCGTCGACATAGGTGAAGTCGCGCCGCATGTTGCCGTGGTTGAAAATCCTGATCGGCTTGCCTTCGAAAATCGCGCGCGTGAAGAGATAGGCCGCCATATCCGGCCTTCCCCACGGGCCATACACGGTAAAGAACCGCAGGCCGGTGACCGGAAGCCGGTGCACATGGGCATAGGTGTGCGCCATCAGCTCGTTGGCTTTTTTACTTGCGGCGTAGAGGCTGACCGGATGATCGACCGAGTGCTCCGTCGCGTACGGAAGCGTGCGGTTGGCGCCGTAAACGGAACTCGAGGAAGCAAAAACCAGGTGCTTCACGTTATGTCGGCGGCTGCTCTCCAGCACGGTGACGAACCCGTCGCAATTCGCCCGGATGCAGGCGATCGGATCGTCGATCGATGCGCGAACGCCCGGCTGCGCGGCAAGATGCACGACGCGATCGGGTCTGACCGCATCGAAAACAAGTTTCGTCGCGCTGGAATCCGCAAGATCCGTTTCATGAAATGCGAAGCCCGTGTGCTGCTTCAGGTAATTGAGCCGGGCGCGCTTCAGCGCCGGATCGTAATAGGGCGTGAGCGCGTCGATGCCGACAACCTGCTCACCACGCGCGAGCAGCCGTTCGCACACCTGCATGCCGATAAATCCGGCGGCCCCAGTGACAATCACAGGTCCTAAAGTCGACACGGTCATCCTCATTCGGTCCGCGCATTACCAGCGTAAGGCAACTCGCCACGCTTCAAGCGCAATCTGCCAAATTCGTGTGCAGAGTATTTAAATCGCCTTCGCGCGTTCAATCCCTGAAAGACGTATGCAGGGCATCCGTCAGCGGCGACACGATATATTCCAGCGCCGTGCGCTCACCGGTCGCGACCACGACGTCGGCCTGCATGCCCGCGATCAGCTTGTCGCGGTAGCGTTCATCGAGCTTGGCATCGGAGAGATCGATGAGGCCGAGGAAATAGGGCTGCTTGGTAACATCGTCCACCAGTCTGTCATGCGAAATGGATGCCAGCTTTCCGGTCATCATTTGAATCCCGCGCGCGCGAAGACCCGGGAAACGAATTTCGGCGGTCTGCCCCACGCTGAGATGTTCGATCGAGTTGACGGGAAGCTGGGCGTGAACGACGAGCTTTTGGTTGCTGGGAACGATTTCCATCAGCGATTCGCCGGCACGAACGACCTGTCCGACCGTGAACACCTTCAGATTCTGTACGGTGCCTGCCCGCGGCGCGCGAATATCGAGGCGCGTGAACAAGTCCCGCGCCACGATCAGCTTTTCCTTCGCGGTGTTTATCTTCTGGCGCGTTTCCAGCAGCTGGGCCGATACTTCCTCCTGGAATTTCTGCTCCAGCTGCATCACCTGCAGGCGCGCTTCGCTGATTCCGTTGGTCGCTTTCGCCGTATCCGCGATGGCACGGCCGACGATGCCCTCAAGGCGCGTGCGCTCCCTTTCCATGGCAAGCACGCGCGTGATCGGGATCAGTCCCCGCTCCTTCAGCGAACGAAGGCCCGTCAACTCCTCGTCGAGGAAACCGATCTGCTTCTCGGTCGACGACTTCTCGACGCCGATGCCTTCCATTTCCCACCCGAGCTGCTGAATCTTGGATTCGATCAGCGTGATCTGGGTCGCACGCGAGCGCTTGCGCTCTTCAAATTGCAGCGTCTGGTCCTGGACGATCCTGGCCAGGACCGGTGAAGCGGCCTGCCGCTCCAATAGTTCCGGAGGAAAGGTGATGCGATCGCGGCGATCGATTTCGGCAACCAGCGACGCTTCCAGCGCGAGTGCGCCGTCGAGTTGACTGCGCACCGTCTCAAGCCCCGAACTGGCCTGCAGCGGTGACAGGTTGACCAGCAATTGCCCTTCAACGACGGACTGGCCCTCCCTGACGGAAATCTCGCTCACCATGCCGCCTTCGAGGTGCTGCACCACCTTGCGGCTGTCCTCGATCATGACGACGCCCTGCGCAACGACGCCGCGGTCGAGCGGTGCGACAGCCGCCCATCCCCCCATCACTCCGAAAGTGAAAATGATCAGCGTGTATCCGGCGATCGCCGTTTTGCCTTGCGCATGGACGAATGGCTGCGAATCGGGGACGCGCCGGGGAATACCTGCCTTGAAGCGCGCAGGAATTGAAAACCATGCAGGAATTGAAGACCATGCAGGAACTGAGAAACCAACTTTGAACATGATGCCTGACCTCAGCCTGCCGCAGCCCGAACGGGCACTGGAGGAGCGATCAAATGCTTGAGCACGTCGTGGCGCGGACCAAACACCTGCGCCATGCCGCCCTCCAGCACGAGAATCTTGTCGGCGACGGTCAGTACGCTGATCTTGTGGGTAATCAGAACGACTGTGGTGCCGAACGAGCGAAATCGGCTGATGGCCTGGACCAGCGCTTCCTCGCCACCCTGGTCCAGACTTGCATTGGGTTCGTCGAGCACGACCAGGGACGGACGATCAAAGAACGCCCGCGCCAGCCCGATGCGTTGGCGCTGACCGCCGGATAGCGTGGCGCCCCCCTCGCCGACCGCGGTATTGTAGCCGTCCGGCAGGAGCTGGATCATCTCGTGACATCCGCAAAGTCGGGCGGTCTCGATCACCGCTTCGCTGTCGACCTCCTGAAACCGCGCGATGTTCTGCGCGACGGTTCCGGAAAACAGCTCAATGTCCTGCGGCAGATAACCGATGTAGCGACCGCGTTCGCGCGGATTCCAATGCGAAAAATCGAAGCCGTCGAGACGCACATTGCCTGACGACGGTCGCCACACGCCCGTAATCACCCGAGCCAGGCTGGATTTTCCGGCGGCGCTCGGGCCGACAATGCCCACGACTTCGCCCGGTCGTGCTTCGAACGAGATGTTCCGCAAGGTGCTGCGGGACTGTTCCGGAGGCCCTGCGGTGACCGCCTCGAGCGTCAGATGGCCGACCGGCCGCGGCAGGCTCACCCGCTTCGGCTCCTCGCCGGCGACGGCGAACAATTTGACAAGCCTGCTCCAGCTGTTGCGCGCGTTGGTCAGCCCCTTCCAGTTTCCGACGACGCCTTCGACCGGAGCAAGGGCCCGCCCGACAAAGATCGAGGCGGCGATGATCATGCCCGCGGAAATCTGATTGTGGATCGCAAGATAGGCGCCAAGGCCAAGCACCATCGCTTGCAGGAACATGCGGACGAACTTGGACGCGGCCGCCATCAACCCCGACCGTGTGCCCGCGATTGCCTGAAGATTGAGCACATGGGCATGTTGCGCAATCCAGGTCTCGCGCAGGACATCGAGCATGCCCATGGCGTGAATGACTTCGGCATTGCGCAGGGCAGATACGGCCTTCTGATTGGCCGCGATCGACGTCTTGGAGGCCTGGCTCATCGGGCCCGTGGTGGCGAGCTCACTGGCAAGCGTCAACAGGAAGATGAGAGCTGAACCGACCAGCGCGATAGCCCCGAACCAGGGGTGAAGAAAGAAGCAGGTCACGATGAAGATCGGCATCCACAGCAGGTCGCACAGCGCAATCAGGGCGGGACCGGCGATGAACTCGCGAACAGAATCGAGGTCCCGCAGCGTTTGTCCCTGGGCAAGGCGAGGGAAATGCAGGCCGGCGGAGTGCGTTGCATCAAAGACCGAGCCGGCCAGCTTGCTGTCGACGGCGAGGCTGGCCTGAACCATCAGGCGCGAGCGCAGCATCTCAAGCAGCGCATTGATGATCAGGAGATAACCTACCAGCAGCGTGATGCCGAGCAGCGTGGTCTCGTTGCGGCTGCCGATCACCCGGTCATAGATCTGCAGCATATAAAGCGGGCTGGTGAATGCGAGCAGATTAATGAAGAAGCTGAAAACCACCGTCGTCATGACTGCCGGAACGCACGACCTCACGCCGTTGACGAGAACGGCGCTTGCCTTAATTGGACCAGACCCAGCCATTGCGAAAATCCCGCTCCACCATTCTGCGCTGATCCAACAAGGAAACATGCCCGCGCACGTCCCATGCGCGCAGAATGTGTGCTTTTTGTTGCGCGGTGAGTTCCATCTCCACTCAATTAAATCCAGCCGACAGCGCGCGCCCGATCAACATCAAACCAAATTCGTTCCTAAACAATTAGCACGCTGCAAGATTCATGAAGCCGACATGCTCGTTTGGTTTGCTTTTGATTGAACCTCTCTTGCCAGCACGGCATGTGCTGATTTAACGGAGGCAGCATGCGTGCGGAACGGTTCCCACGGATGGTTCGCCATGCCAGACTTCGCCTTGCCAGACTTCGCCTTGCCAGAATTGGCACAATTCGAACTCACTCCCTCGTGCCCACTAACAAGGCAGCAACGGGCGCTGGGTGCGTGAAAGCTGAAGAAGATCGTCTTTGAAAATTTTCATCAACGGTAGATTCCTGTCGCAATCGCTTACGGGCGTTCAGCGCTATGCCGCCGAAATGGTTAAGGCCATGGATCGCCTGCTGGCGTCCGGGCAAGCCGCGCAGCCCCTGCTCGCGGCGGAATGGCAGCTCCTCGCCCCGCCCAACGCGAAGGCCGAGCTCGACCTCGCCGTCATCAGGACCAGACAGGTGGGCCAACGGACCGGGCATGCCTGGGATCAGATCGACCTTGCGCGGGCGTCGGCGGGCGGCCGGCTGATCAGCCTCGCCAACTCCGGGCCGGTTCTGCACCGTAACCACCTCGTCGTCCTGCATGACGCACAGGTGTTTCGCCGGCCGGATTTCTTCAGCCGGAGCTACCTGATGCTGCATCGGACGCTGGGCCACCTGCTGGCCCGAACCGCGACAATCGCCACGGTTTCCGAGTTCTCGCGGCGCGAACTCGCCGCCGCCCTGCGGCTGGCACCGCCGGCCATTCCGGTGTTTTCCAACAGCGCCGAGCATTTTGCGGCAACAGTGCCGGATTTTGGGGTGATCGACCGGTTGGGCCTCGTTCCCAACAGATACTTTCTCTTCGTCGGGTCGATGACGAAAAACAAGAATGTTTCGCTGGCGATCCAGGCGTCGGAGCGGCTGGGCCGCGCGGATATTCCGCTCGTCGTGGTCGGCGGCGACAACAGCAAGGTGTTTTCGGACGGCCCCACCGCCGCAAGGGCCGGAGTTGTGATGGCGGGCCGGCTCAGCGACGAAGAGATCGCGGCGCTGTTTTCGCGGGCAAATGCGTTTATTTTCCCCAGCCTTTATGAAGGCTTTGGTGTGCCTCCGCTGGAGGCAATGTTCTTCGCCTGTCCGGTGATAGCGAGTACGGCAGAGGCGGTACGCGAGACCTGCGGCGACGCCGCCGCCTATTTCGACCCGCTCAGCGTGGACCAGCTGCATCAGCGCATGCTCGAAAGAATTGCAGCCGGAGGCATCTCCGGCCCCGAGCGGCAGAAACAGGAATCACGCCTGGCAGCCTATTCCTGGGATAAATCCGCTGCCGCCATGTTGCGTTTTCTCGAAAAACCACCAGTTTAAAATTTAAATAAACGTATTAAACCTGAACAAAGGCAGGAACCCACCACATCGCGGCCCAATTATTGCTGCGTAATGGGGTCAGCCTTGTCGTATCAGCGCGAAGAAAATGAAGGATTAAGGGTGCCCAGCAGTCAGGTTAGAACCATGAGAGTTCTGCATGTCGCCGAAACGATCCGGGGCGGCATCGCGACTTATCTCAACGAGCTGCACCCCCATCAGCGCACCAGCCTCGGCGCCGGCAACGTGCACTACGTCATTCCATCCGGTCATCGGACCGATTTGGTTGGGATCGAAGATGCGGAGATCACGGAATTCGGCCGTTCGGACCGGGGTGTTTCGGGCCTGTTCCGGATGCTGGTCGCGACCCTGCGCGCGGTGCACCGCCAGCAACCGGATGTCGTTCACCTGCACTCCTCGTTTGCCGGACTGGTTCTCCGCCCGTTCCTGTTGCTGAGGCGCAAGCGGCCGCGGGTCGTTTACTGTCCGCACGGCTGGGCGTTTTCTCGCGAGACGGGCCGGCTGAGCCATCAGGTCACCAAAATCACGGAAGGTATCCTCGCCAAGATCACGGATCGGATCATCTGCATTTCGAGGGATGAATACAAAGAGGGGGTTCAGGCCGGAATTGACCCCGATCGCCTGGTTCTTGTGCACAACGGTATTTCGAAGCACCGCCCGCTGCTCGATACGGTCTCGGCGATATGGCCTTCGGACAAGACCAAGGTTCTGTTCATCGGCCGCCTCGACCGCCAGAAGGGGTACGATCTCCTGACCGAAGCCGCCCGCGCGCTCGAGGACCAGGTGGACGTCCGGATCGTCGGGGCTTCGGTGATCGGCAAATACAAGGATGAGGGGCGTGCGCTTCCCTCCAACGTCTCGTTGCTGGGCTGGCAGGATCGGCACCAGATCGAGGCCCAGCTCGAAAAGGCCGATCTCGTCGTCATCCCCTCACGCTGGGAGGCCTTCGGCCTCGTCGCCCTCGAGGCGATGCGGGCGGCCAAACCGATCATTGCCTTTCGCATCGGCGCATTGCCGGAAATCGTCGAAGATGGCGTGACGGGTGTGCTTTGTGAACCTACTTCCGCCGCCCAACTCGCTGAAGGGTTTCGGCGCGCGCTGAAGCTCGATCTGCCTGCGGTCGGTCAGCGAGGCTACGAGCGCTTCAGACAGCTTTATGACATCGAGAAGACGCATCGCGTCCTGAGCCAGGTCTATGTCGACCTCGGTCGAGGCGATCACATCCGATCCCGGCAACAAGCCGAGCTGCAATCGGATTCGCCGAACAATTTCTGATCGTCGCCGCAGCCTTGCTGCTTGCTGCGCCGACTTAATTTTCAAAGAAATTTAATTTTCAAGGGCCTTAATTTTCAAAGGCCTGGACGCCGCGTTGAACGGCTGGCTTCCGGGCCTCGTCAAATTTCACCTGCCCAGCCACAGAAAGTCGACTCCGCGCGGCTTCTGGTCATCGCTGGCGGCGGACTCGTTGCCGCGCTCGCGCCTGTCGGAGAACGACCACCGTATCAGGACAGCGACGAGCAACGCGCAGGTCAAAAACCCAGCGGTGAACGCCAACAATGCCATCGGTAGGGCATCCATTTCGCCTGCCTCCCCTTTTCTCGTTTGAAGGGAGTATAGCTAGGGAGCCCGAATTAGTAAGTAGTTACATCGATCCAAGAGACTCGTGCTTAACGGCTGAAATCCCTAACAAATCTTGGACAACTGGCGATCGCTGCGGCGCGCGAAATATTGTTGCGCTGCGGCATCGATTTGCGGCGAGTTCCCCGTGCCAACTCATGTATAAGTGGCGGACGCCCTGAGGAGGCTTCCATTTGGAAACGCTGCTGTACGTTTTGGCAGGCTGGTTCGTGTTTAATATCCTTTTCGCCTTGGCAATGTACTTTCGACCGATCCGGCCAAATCCTGCCTCAACCGATAACCCGGCCAAATCTCACGCTGCGGATCCATCCGATGCCGCGAGCGGGCGTCAAATACAATTTGAATCGTCCGGTGGACGCGGCCATTCCATCGTCACCAGGGTTTTGTTCTTTGGCCACTGGCTAAGCGACCGCGTTCGCTCATCGATCGCCGCGAAGCAAGAACCCACCTAGCCGTTCAAATCCTGCGTGCGCCCGCTGCAGCCGATCGGGACGGCTGTCCTGGGCGCCCTGTATCCGCCCCTCGGGCGGGCGCACCGCAAGCGCGCCGAACGGCGTTCCGCGCCCGATCGTTCCGCCGCCTCGGGCTCGGCGTCCCAAGGATCATTCGGCGGATCATTCGGCTGATCGTTCGGCCGGTCGCTCGACCCTGCATGTCGACCTCGATCCGCGGCACCGCACTCATCCGCCGCGGCGTATGCGCGCCGTCGCCCTGATATTAAATAGTACCGAATAATACGGTATTTAATTTACCGCCGGACATGAAGGCGAGATCGTGACGAGAAAACGGCAGACTTACTGACCGATACACGCCATGCTCAAACTTTAGCCAGGTTTTGCTCAGAACCCTCTCAATGCAAGTTGCAAGAAGGTCACATGGACGAGGCTTTACCTCGGAAGGCGGTCGCTCGGGAGTGACTTCGGATCCGGATGGTTGCTACGGTTAAACCGGACGAAGAGTTTTAAATTGGACCAAGCGTATCACGAGGGTGCTGCAGTGATTGAAAGAAGAGCAAATGCAAGAGGGTTGATTTGTTCTTCTGCTCTTTTCGCGGCACTGGCGTTCGGCCTTGGCGGCTGCGCGGGCTTTATTCCGACGGATGCGCCGGATGGATCAGCGACGCATTCGAACGCTGCGATCGTCACGCAGCCATCGGCACCACTTCCCTACATCCTGATGCCGATCAATCCGGTGGTGCTGCAGGCCACCAATTCCTTCACCGACGGGGCGGGATTGGTATTTTCCAAATTGCCTGGCGGGAACTATCGCGATGTGACCATTGGCGTCGGCGATATCGTCACCGTCACCGTTTACGAAGCGCAGGCCGGCGGTCTGTTCATCCCGCGCGAAGCGGGCGTGAGGCCGGGTAATTTCGTCGACATTCCGCGCCAGCAGGTCGACCAGTCCGGCAACATCAACATTCCGTATGCCGGTTCGATCAAGGTATCCGGCCTCACCCCGCGCGCGGTAGGCAATATCATCCGCGAACGTCTCAAGGATCGCGCGATCGACCCACAGGCCGTCGTCAGCGTTGCAGAGCAGCGCGGCAACCAGGTTAGCGTGCTTGGCGAGGTCAACACGCCGCTGCGCTTTCCCGTCGATCCCGGCGGCATTCGACTGATGGGCGCCATCGCGCGTGCAGGCGGTCCTAAATATCCCTCTTACGAATCCACCATCACGATCAAACGAGCTGGCCGTACCTACAACGAGTCGATGTCGAGCGTGGTCCGTCATCCCGGCGAAGACATCTTGCTCGCTCCCGGCGACGTCGTCTTCCTGACGCGAATTCCGAGGGTGTTCATGGTCTTCGGCTCGACACCGTCGCCTGGCTCGATCGGTGGCACCAACAACCGCCGTTTCACCTTCGAAAACGACAGCATGACGTTGGCCGAAGCGCTGGCGAAAGCCGGCGGTCTGGACGGCATCCGCGCCGATGCCAAATCGATCTTCGTCTATCGCTTCGAACCAAAGCCGCTGCTGGAGAGGGTCGGACTTAACGTATCTCAATTCCCGACCGAGCTGGCGCCTGCCATCTACAAGTTCGACATGAGCAAGCCCGATGGCTGGTTCCACGCAGATTCATTCCGGATGCGCGATCACGACGTGATTTCGGTTGCGGAGTCGCCGTCGACCGAGTTCATCAAGCTGATGAACCCGCTGAACGCGGCGACCACGAATGCAGCAAATATCAGCGCCACCATTGCGAACTCGAGATAGACCAGGGAGCATCGCGCAAACTCGAACCGCACAAGCGAAGAAAAACGCGTTCAGGCAGTTGACCGCCGTAGCGAGTTGATAGCGCTTGGGTGAATGTGCCCGACGTAACGTCCGGCTGCCGGTGGCCGCGTCGTTGCTCGCAATGGCGCCGTGTACGAGAGCCCTTGTCTTGATCAAGAGTCGGAACACATCGGGCGTCAGGACCGCACGCTGTTCCGACATGCCTTGCAGCTGAAAAGGCATGGCAGGCGCTGACGAGACTGCCTATCTCTGTCGTCAAGCACCGAAGCCAATTGCCGCACCGGCATTGGGCATCGGAACCCGCTGCCGGTCGATGCAGATGGCCCGACTTCCCTCGCCTTCAATTTCCCTTGGCGAATGGAACTCTCGCACCGGCAAGCTTCCAACCAGAGGCGATCCTTGAGAATACTTATCGTCAATACGCTTTATCCTCCGGAGATCATCGGGGGCGCTGAAGTTTCCGTGTCCCTGCTCGCGCAAGCCCTTTCCCGCAACCACCATCAGGTTTCCGTCGTCAGCCTGCATGACGCGCGGAGTACCGCGGTCAGCGACATGAAGGGTGTCCGCGTCTACAGGCTCCAGATCGACAATGATTACTGGCCATTCGGCCGGGATCGAAAGCCATCGCGGCTGCAACGCCTGAAATGGCACTTGCGTGACACCTGGAACCGGAAGGCCGCCAAACGGTTCGCGGAAATCCTGGATATTGAAAAGCCTGACGTCGTCCACACCAACAATCTGACGGGATTTTCAGTGGCACTCTGGTCGGAAGCCAGGCGCCGCAACATCAGGATCGTGCATACGTTGCGCGACTACTCGTTGCTCTGCAAAAGGTCGACGCTTTTCAAGAATGGCGCTACCTGCGAGCGCCGATGCACGTCATGCGCTGCCATGACGGCTTCGTCCCGGCTGGCCTCGCGATTGGTCGATGCCGTCGCATCCAACAGCCAGTACGTGCTCGATCGACATCAACGTCTCGGATACTTTTCCGGAATTCCCGAACGCGTGATCTTCAACATTGCCGACACCAGCGCACTTGCCCCTGCGGCGGCCCCCTCCGATGAGGATGACCTGACATTTGGATTCATCGGACGGATTGAAGCCGAAAAAGGCATCGATGTCGTGCTCAAGGCCACAGAATTGCTGCCCGACACCGGTTGGCAGCTCAAGATTGCCGGTAGCGGGCTCGAATCCGATGTCCGGGAATTCAAAGCCCGTCACCCGAGCGACCGGGTGAAGTGGCTGGGCTTTGCCAAATCTCAGGATTTTTACGCCGGTATCGACGTCTGCCTGATCAGCTCGGTCTGGCCGGAGCCGCTGCCGCGCACCCTGATCGAGGGAATTAGCGCCGGCCGCGCCACAATTTGTTCCACTGCGGGTGGGATACCGGAGATATCGGGGTTTTCTAACCTTATCGGTATGTACCAACCAAGCGATCACCGCGAGCTGGCCGGACTAATGTTGAAGGGGATCGACGAGGCCGCTCGATGGAAAAAAAGCCTGCCTCCGCGACCAGACTTTGCGGAGAAGTTCACGCCTGAGACCATTACCCGCGAATATTTGGAGATGTATTCGGCCGACAGCTAGGGGGACCGTTCTGTACCAATGAGAACAATTGCAACCAATCGCTATGCGACCTTCACCGGGACGGCTCATTTTTGATGAGGGTCCTTGTTACAACATCCCTCTACCCGACACCGCTGGCTCCAAAGGTCATCGGCGGCGCGGAAATATTCGTACGCAAACTGGTCGAAGGCTTCGTCGCCAGCGGAGACAGTGTGGAAGTGATCCGCGCCGCGTCAGCCCCCAACCAGCAAACTGAATCATGCGACGATGTCGATATCTATTCCGAGCCGGTCAGTAACATCTATCTGCCGTTCACCGAACAACACAGCGCACCAATGCGGGGACTCTGGCACGCGGTCGAGGATTGGCGACGATCGACAAAACTGGTCGCCGACCGGATCAAGGCGTTCAGGCCTGACGTGCTGCATTCCAATAATTTGTCGGGCCTGACGACGGCGGTCTGGAAAGCCGCATCCGACCACGGCGTCCCTATCGTCCACACCTTGCATGATTATTATCTGACGTGCCCGCGATGTTCGCGCTTCTCCCACGGCAGCACCTGCACGCACACCTGTTTCAGCTGCAAGTTGCTGACCGTAAGCCGCCGCACTGCGACCAGGCAGCTCAGCGCGATCGTCGGCGTGAGCCAGCGCATTCTGGATATTCACACGGAGTTGGGCCTCTTCGCAGACACCCCGCTGCGCAAGGTCATCAGACACGCTTCGGCACTCCCCCCGGTCGCGCCCGAGCCCAGACGCCCGGCCGACCTCCTGACGCTGGGTTTCATCGGGCGCCTCACGGAGGAGAAAGGCATTTACAATCTGGTCAGGGCTGTCGGCACGTTGCCGCCAAACTCCGTCAAGCTGGTGATCGCAGGCTCTGCCAGCGCCGAGATGAAGGAGCGGTTGATTGCCCTGGCACCTGAAGCCCAGATCGAATTCCTGGGATTTGTCGCGCCCGAAACGTTCTATCGTCAAATCGACGTCGTGGTCATTCCGCCGATCTGGGAGGAGCCCGGCCCCATCGTGGTCGCTGATGCCCAGGCCGCCGGCAAACCCTTCCTCGGCACCCGCTTCGGAGGCATACCGGAGGCCGTTGCAAGGGGCGCGGTCGGATGGCTTACGGCGCCCGATCCCGACTCGCTGGCCGAAAGCATCAGGAAGATGTTGTCGAATCCTGACGAAGTAACAACGATGACCCGGAAGTTCGCCGACAAGAACAGTCAACGCACATTCTCGGAAGTCGTCGCCGAATACCGCGCGATCTTCGAGGAATTGCGCCACCGTGAGGACTAGCCGTGTGATGGAGAACGATGCGGCTCCGTTTTCTCAAGTATCCTGCCGCCAGATAGCTGCCAACCCTATCGTCGGCGCCCGTTAACAAGGATTTAATTTCCTGATGTCCTTCGGGCAACGGGACATTTAATACTGCACACGTTGTTGCGTGCAGTGCCGCGCGTTTCGGCTGGCAGCACCGCTTGGTGGAAGGTAAGGTCGAACGAGTCGATCGTTCAGGACCTGCTTCGCAACAAGGCACCGGCGGTAATCGATCGACACCGATGAGGCGATAGTTGAAGATACTTCTCGTAAACAGCCTTTACCCTCCGGAAATCATGGGAGGCGCTGAAGTTTCCGTTTCTCTGCTGGCGGAAGCACTGGCCCTCAGGGGTCACCAGGTTTCCGTGATTTGCCTTCACAAGGCGGCGGAAACCTCGATCAGCGAGATCAGGGGTGTTCGCGTATACAGGTTGCAGATCGACAACGACTATTGGCCATTCGACCAGGATCGAAAGCCGTCGCGGCTGCGACGACTTAAATGGCATTTGCGTGACACCTGGAATCGCGAGGCGGCCAAACGCTTCGGAGCGGTTCTCGATGCTGAGGCGCCCGACGTTCTGCACACCAACAATCTCACGGGATTTTCGGTATCGTTGTGGTCGGAAGCCAAGCGCCGCAAGCTGCGGGTCGTCCACACGCTGCGCGACTATTCCCTGATCTGCAAAAGGTCGACCCTGTTCCGCAACGGACAGACATGTACCCGCCGGTGCCCGGCCTGCGCGACCATGACCGCCCCTTCCCTGATTGCTTCGCGCATGGTCGATGCCGTCGTTTCGAACAGCCAATTTGTGCTGGATCAGCACCAGAAACTTGGCTATTTCGCCAACATCCCGGGCAAGGTCATCTTCAATATTGCCGACGTCAGCGAGGCGGCCCCGGTTTCGCCGCCCGCTACCGGCGATCTGGTGTTCGGCTTCATTGGACGGATCGAAGCCGAAAAGGGTATCGAGGTCGTCCTGAAGGCGGCCGAACTGCTGCCTGACGTAGGCTGGAGGCTGAAGATTGCCGGAAAGGGGCTCGAGCAGTACGTAGGCAGCCTGAAGGCCGGCCAGAAGAACGATCGCATCGAATGGCTTGGCTTTACGAAAGCGGCGAATTTCTACGCCAGCATCGACGTCTGCCTCGTCAGCTCGGTCTGGCCGGAACCGCTGCCGCGGACGCTGATCGAAAGCATTAATGCCGGCCGCGCAACTATTTGCTCGACGGCAGGAGGGATTCCGGAGATTTCGGGATTTTCAAATATGGTGGGCTCCTACGAGCCGAACAATTTTCGTCAGTTGGCCGAGCTCATGGTGAAGGCGGTCAACGACACAACGAGATGGAAGATGACGCAGCCGCTACAACAGGACTTTGCAGATAAATTCTCGCCGGAGTCGGTCACGCGGCAATACATGGAGGTTTATTCGGCCGGCAGTTCGAAAGCTCCCTGACAGGGAATAGTTTCAAGCATCCATTTTCTATTGTTCTTGGGGACGAGACTCCTTCAATGAGAGTTCTTATTACGTCATCCATCTATCCAACGCCGCAGGCTCCAAAAGTCGTGGGCGGCGCCGAGATATTCGTGCGCCGGCTTGCCGAAAGCCTGGTGGGCAAGGGTGACAGCGTGGAAGTGATCCGCGCAGCGTCCGCCCCCAACCAGGCAATGGAAGCGTGCAACGGCATCGATGTTTATTCGGCGCCGGTAAAGAATGTGTATTTCCCGTTCAGCAAACCTCATGGCGCGCCGATCCGGGCGGTCTGGCACGCGGTGGAAGACTGGCAGCAGACCGCGCAACTGGTTGCCGCACGGATACGGGCCTTCAAGCCCGATATCCTGCATTCCAATAACCTCTCGGGATTGACAACGGGGGTATGGAAAACTGCTTCGGACCTGGGCATTCCGATCCTTCATACCCTTCACGACTATTACCTGACCTGCCCGCGGTGCTCCCGCTTTTCGAACGGAAGCGCGTGCGCTCACACCTGCGTCAGTTGCAAGATTTTGACGGTCAACCGACGCAGCACGACCAAGCATCTCGACGCCGTCGTGGGCGTGAGCCAACGTATCCTTGATATCCATACCCAGTTCGGGTTGTTTGCCGATACGCCGCTGCGCACCGTCATTCGCAACGCTTCGACCGCCGATGTCGGCGACAAGGCCACGGAAAGTCCCGACGGAGTGGTTACCTTTGGATTTATCGGAAGGTTGACGCAGGAGAAGGGCATCTACAACCTCGTCCAGGCGGTTGCGGCAATTCCACCTCACCTGATGCGGCTTGTCGTCGCCGGCCATGCAACGGAAAGCCAGCGCGCGCATATCAAATCGCTGGCGCCCAACGCCCGAATTGATTTCCTGGGTTTTGTCGCACCCAGGGAATTCTATGAACAGGTCGATGTCGTGGTGGTTCCGTCAGTCTGGGAAGATCCAAGCCCGCTGGTGGTGGCCGACGCGCAGGCGGCTGGAAAACCGCTGCTCGGGACCCGCTTCGGGGGAATACAGGAAGTCATCGAACAGGATGTTACGGGGTGGCTGACGGCGCCTGACCCCGGCTCTCTGACCAAGAGCTTGTTGCAGATCACTGAATCCCCGCGGCAGATTTCCGATATCAGCCAACGGTTAAGAGCCGGGCTCAACAAATGGACCTTCGTCGACGTCGTCGCCAGATATCGCGATGCATTCGAGCGCGTCAGGCAATCCCGGGGAATGGCCAGATCATGATTGTCCCGGCCATAGCGGCTGAGAGCTTCGCCCCGGCTCGATGCCTGGGCTGGCCGCCAATTCGTGCCGGCCTGCGATGATCCGCCTCCTCGCGTTCGGCGGCTATGTTTTCCAGAGTGCGGCCGCCATCGCGCTCATTTTTGCCGTCAGCCATCTCCTGCCGCCCGCCAGCTATACTTCGTTTTCGCTCGCTTTGGCGTCAAGCCAGTTGCTGTGCGTATTCATGTTCGAATGGCTGCAACTTGCCGGCGTTCGTTTTCTCGCGGCGGCGGAGGGCGAGGACGCCGCGAGATTGCGGTCCTCGTTGTTCGCCGCGGGATTGTTGAGCGCCGCGGTGCTGGTTTCAGTCGGTAGTGCCGCCTCACTGATCGGCACTCTCGCGCCCCGCGTCGTCGCGCTTGGGTTGGCAATCGCGGTTCTGCAGGGACTCACCGACATGTATTTCATGGCGATCCGCGTGTCGGATCGGCTTGGTACCGCGGCGCTCCTCCTGATCCTGCGAGCCGGCCTCCTGCTTGTCGGCGCCGTTGCCGGCGCGAGCATCTATGCAACGGCGGAAGCCACTCTCCTTGGCATCGTATGCGGGCATGCGACATCCCTGGTCGCCGGCCTGTTTGCGCATCGCACGCCGCTGCGACGGGTACCCTGTCGTATCATGTTGGCGGACTGGATGGATTTCTCCCGCTACGGAATGCTGGCCGCCGGCGCCTCGGTGATCCATCTCTCCGTTCCGGTGATGATCCGTTTCATCGTTGTGAGCAGCTTGGGACCAGCAGCCCCCACAGCGACCGCAGCCTTTTTGATGGCGATCGATTTGCTGCAGCGGCCATTCTCGGTTCTCGTGGCCGCGATACACACGGTGAGTTATCCTGACGTGGTCGTCCAGTTCGAGCGCGGCACGGACGATGAGGCGCGGCGCGCGACGTCCCGGCTGCTCGACTTCATTCTATGCGCGACAACCGTCATGTTGGGCGGCCTGATCGGCTTTCTGCCGGATGCCAGCCGGCTGTTCGTTCCGGCCAATCTCCTGTCGAGTTTTCTGGCGGTGGCGCCGGCAGCCACCGTGTTTTACTTTCTTCATACCCATCTGCAGGCCACGCTTGCGGTGATCCCGCACTTAAGAAAATCCGCCACCAGGCTTGTGGTGGTCGCTGCGTGTCAACTGGCGCTGGTGTCGGTTGTTGCATCGATTGCAGCGGTGCTGCGCTTGTCTACAGCCGCTCAGGTTGCGAGCGCAGCCGTTGCGACCGCAATCGTCATATTGTGCGGCAGCGGCCCGATCATCCGTTTCGGCGTGGTTCCGAGATGGCTGCTGCTGGGCGTATCGATCGTTGCAGCCACCCTGATTGGAGCTTTCGCTGCAGTCCCTTCCGAGCCCCTACTCTGGCTGGCCGGCAAAATTGTCATCTCGGCCATAGCCGTCGCGCTGGTCGCCTGGCAGGGCGAGTTTCTGTCGGCCAGACACGCGGACCAACGTCCGGGCAAAGACTGATCCATCACGTCAGAGCGTAATCTTCCCGACCCTTCTCGGCTCGTTGCGGCTGCGCCGGAACTAATCCGTAGATCTGCAGGGTTTGATCGACCATCGGACCGACACCGAAATACTGCTGGGCTCGTGCGATGCAATTATTTGCCATCGCCTGCCGCCGGGCGGGATCAGCCAGCTTTTCGATCGCCTGGGCCAGCGCATCCACGTCCTCGAACGGAACGACGAAACCGGTTTGTCCGTTGATGATCTGATCCGAGGCGCCGCCGGCCGGCGTCCGGACCGGGACCAGTCCTGTCGCCATCGCCTCGGCAACGCCTAATGGAAACCCTTCAAAGCGGCTGGGAAGCACAAACACGTCGGCGGCCCATAGCGCCTCGCGAACGTCGCCCATGAAACCCAGAAACTTGAACGTCTGATTGTCCTTTTCATCGCCCGCATAGGCGAACGATTTGATCTCCTTCTCGCGGTCGGCGCCGCCGCTCCCGACAAAGAAGCACTTCAAATCGAGCGGAGGGGGATCGCCGCGGTCGCGTAGCTTTCGCGCCGCCTTGATCAGCAGATCGTGTCCCTTGACCCATGCCAGACGGGCCGCGAGCAGGCACATGAAGTCGCCTTCTTCCAGACCGAATCTTTTCCGTGCCTGCAGCCGCTCAGAAGCCGAAGGCGGACAGAAATGTTGGGTGTCAACGCCGCCATAGACTTTTGCAATTCCATCCTTCCGAAGCAAAAGATATCGGCTCAGGTGCTGGCGCGATTCTTCGGACATCAGGATCAGCTTGTGGGGAAAGAAGGCGTTGAAGAACAGTATCTGCTTCAGACTGAACTGTGACTTCGGCGCGTTCTGGGCATTTGCGATATTGCCGAGAACGGACGGGTGATAGGTCGCAACGCAGCGCGCTCCCGTCAGGAGAGACAGCAGCTTGCCCCATAACAGCATGCCGAGGCCGTGGACGTTGATGACCGTAATCTTTCGCTCCCTGATCAACTTCAGCAGCCGAAAGAATATCGCCGGCGACGGCAGCTTGCTCAGTCCGGGAATCTCGTGCCATTCCCTGACGGCCGCGCTCAGCTTTTTGCGCTTGTATTCAGACTTCTCGTCCGAGCGCACTTCGCCGGAAACCAGATAGATCTGCACGCCACGGCCTTGCAGGCCGGTCGCAAGCGTCTCGCAATACGAAGCAATGCCATCGTTGCAATTCACCACCTCAACCAGAAACAGGACATTGGCGCTGCCGGAAGCGACCTCGGTCATCGATTTATCTCTCTACTCGATCTCGTGAAACATAAGGCAGGGTTTAGCTTGGAAATCCGTCCCGATCGATGACGGATCTCCGTCGCCCGCCCGGTTTTTCTCCGATTTTCAGATTTTCTGATTATTCTCTGATGGGATTAATCTGTGATCGGATTATCAGGGTGCAAGATGCGGGCCGGGCGCACCGTCAATTCCCACCCGGGGATCGGCGTCACACGTCGGCCGGCCGCTCCTCATAGCCCTCTCTTTTCCAGTTCGGCGGCCTCTTCAGGGGAGAGAGGAGCCCCCGCAAAGCGGGAAACAAGGTACATCGCGATCTTTGGCGTCTTTAGATCGTACATCAGGCCGAACCGGTTTTCAGGCGGGGCTTTTGAGGGTTCATCGAGCAGTTCATAGATGCTGATGCTCTCGACGACGACATCCTTTTGGTCCCGGAGCGCGGTGAGCGTGTCGTTCAGGCTCTTCAGGCAACGCTCCGTCATATGGTCGCCGGGCTTGTTGCCATAATCCGGTTTGTAGATCTCGCCGCAATTGATCTCATTGAATATGACGGGCCTCCGATAGGTGGCCAGTTTCTTGAACAGGTTGAAGCGCGGATTGGGGCCATTCCAGGCTCTGTTGGGATTCTCTCCCAGCACTTCGTAATAATGGTAGGAAATCACATCAAACCCGACCCCGCGCGCGGCCATGAAGTCCAGGAAGCCGAACATCGTCGATGTCGTATTCAGAACCTTGCGCAAATGAAGTCCGTTTTCCTTGTTGATCTTGTCGATCGCGTCTGACGCGCCGCGCAGGACGGCCGCCCAATCTTCCATGATCGGCTTTTCAAACTCTTCCGCCGTGCCGCCGCTGCCGAACAATCTCTTGCCATCAGGACCGTGCGCGACGAGGTTCAACTCGTTCTCCAGTTCCCAGTCCTTGATATCGTGCTTGAACTGGTTGACGAAATCGTAGGTCCGGTTGAAGCCCTGGCGATACAGCGCCTCACGGTCGCCCTTCGGATAGTTGCCCGCATCCGTGCGATCTCCCCACCGGAAGGCGAAGCCGAACACGGGATGTAGCGTTACCCCGTGGGCCTTGCCCTGTGCGATCGCCCGCCTCAACATCGGGGCTTCGGTCGGTTCGGTGTCCTTGGTAAGATTCACACCCATCCTGAATTGCGTCAGGCCGCGCTCTTTCATGACCTTAAAGGCGGGCCCCAGATTCGCCCTGATGGCGGATGGCCCGTTGGTGCCCCACTCCAGGGCGTTAGCTGGCAACGAACTGATCGCGGCCGCAACCAGGACGAGGAGCGGAAGACCCAATTTCCGCGCGATGATCGCCGCGGCCGTCCGCTCAAACCCAGTCGCCTTCACAACGCTCATCATAATCACCTTCTGTGACGCCTTGGCTTTTCGAAACAAAAGCAAGGACCATGCGAAACCCGATCCACGCATGCCGTTGCTGCAATTTGCCGCGGTAAGGCGCTTTGCTTTAGCGCGCCGCAAAAGTCGGGTCCAGTCCGGGAACCGAATACAAATGCGGCCGGCCATTGACATTAAACGACCCATTTAATCCGATCGTTTGACCACAACGCGCCAAAACCGTGCCCTTTCAGCGCCGTGAGGAACATCCGCGGCAAATTCCCCGATCCGCCGGATGCGACGTGAAAAACCAACCTCCGATTAACCGTCGCAGACAAACCCGTATTATTTCGATCTCGACCGCTCACGACGTCCATGATTGCCTGCTTGGCAAGCAGCCAAGCATTCCAAGTAGGCAACGCAAGGCAGCCGCCGCCTTCAGTCCGTCATCATGAGAACAGACCAAGCTGCAATATCCAAGCTTGCCGATTCTGGCTCCCATTCCAGACGTCGCGCAAACAAACCGCCGGGAAATCCTTAGCAATGAAAAATCCCCTTGTTGCTTCCACTTTTATCCAAATCAAATACTCAAAAAAGAAAACTGGCAGCTAAATCTCGCACAACTCTTCCCTTCCAACAGCCGGGCAATCGATGACCACATCCGCCGACCAGACCGTCCTCTCCGCAAGTTCCTTCGTGAGTTCCATCGGCGTCAACACGCATGTGGGGTATTCCTGGGGCTCGTATGACAATCTCGCTTTGCTGCAGGACAGCCTCGAATATCTCGGTGTCACAAAACTGCGCGACGGGCTTACCAACATTCCGGAGGCGCAACCTGTCCTGAATGGACTGGCTGCGGACGGCTACAAATTCGATCTGGTGGTTCCGTCCGGCGTGCCCGCCGGCGGCAGCGCCGCGCTGCAGCAGTATCTGGCCACGGTGGAACAGTTCAGCACAGCTCATGCGGGTAGCGTTATTGCGCTGGAGGGCCTGAACGAGGCCAATCTTCAGGCATTCAGCTACAACGGCAGTTCCACGATCGAAGCCGCGGCCCAGTTCCAGGCGGCCTATTTTGCCGCCGTGAACGGCAATGCCGCTCTCGCCAACATCGCCGTCTACAATCTCTCGCTGGGTTACAATGACCTAGCGGACTACGCCAAGCTGGGCGACCTGTCGGGCGCTTCCGACTTTGCGAACTCGCACGCCTATGTCAGCACGAGCTCGACGCCCCACGCGGCGCTCCAGTTATTGCTGGCCAACGCCAAATCCGTATCGTCGGGCAACCCGGCCGTCATCACCGAGACCGGCTATACGACCCAGACCGATACCCCCTACATCGGCGCCAGCGAAAACGTGCAGGCCAAGTCGATCCTCAACACCCTGGTCGACGCCTTCAAGGGCGGCGTCGGCACGACATATCTCTACCAACTGCTCGACGCCGGTGCGAGCGGCGTCAGCAACGATCCGGAGATGAATTTCGGCCTGTTCAACAGCGATGGGACGCCGAAGCTGGCGGCTACTGCGGTCCACAATCTCACGACCATCCTGAGCGACGACGGCACCGGTGGCCATCAACCAACCGCGCAGCTGGGCTACTCGCTCAGCAACATGCCCGATACGGGCAACAGCATGGTCCTCGGCAAGAGCAACGGCGCCTACGAACTCGTGATCTGGGCCGAGCCGAAGGTCTGGAACGACGCCACCGACACGGAAATCTCCAACCCTTCTCAACCTGTCACCGTCAATCTCGGAGGCGTGCACCATTCGGTCAGCGTCTACGATCCGCTGAGCGGCTCAACCCCGATCGCGACCTATACCGACGTCAGCCAGATCACCGTCCCGCTCAGCGATCATCCCTTGATCATCGAGATCGACGCGCCGGCGCCTGCGCCCGAAGAGCCGCTGCCGACCAATGTCAGCGGGACGGCCGCGGAAATCGCGCTGCAATTGTCTGATTTGAACACCAACGACTCGCTCGCGACGATTACCTTGACCGATACTCACGTGCTTCCGGTCGCGTCCGAATCGACGATGAAATATATGATCTCGCATTATGGCAATGCGCTTTCGGCCATCCAGGGCGGCTATTCGTTTTCGGTTACGACCTCCACCAGCGCCTGGAGCGTAACCAAGCTCTTCGATTCTTCCGCAAACCTGCAGTCCACCAGCACGTCCAACTTCACCGGCGGAATGATCACCAGCAAATCGACGATTTTTGCAGACGGATCAACCGACAGCACCCTCTATACCGCGGGCGTGGCCACGCAGCAGGTCACCGTCGATGCGGCGACGGGTTCCAGGGAAACGAAGAAGTTCGATGCCGTCAACGGCAAGCTGACCTCCGAGCTGGTGCAGAACACGGATGGCTCATCCTCGAACACGCTGTATTCGGCCGGCGTCAAGACCAAGATGTATGTTACCAACGCCGACGGCAGCCATGACAACAGCTATTACAATGTCACCGGTCAGAACTATACCACCCAGACCCAGCACTACAGCCCGACCGGACAACTGACCTCGGATAGCCGCTGGCACGCCGACGGCTCGCTCGCCTACACCCAGACAATCGCGGGCGACGGCAGCAGCAAATTGACGACGCTGTATGACGCCACAGGCCACAAGACCACGGTCATCGCCTGGAATTCCGCCGCCACCACGACCGGCAAGTACGACGTGTCCGGCAATCTGGTGCAGGAAGTCGTCCGCACGGTCACCGGCGATGTGACGACATCCAACTACAACGGGTCGGTGCTGTCTTCGGTCTATGTCGCCAGTTCCAACGGCACGAAGGAAGCAAAGATCTACGACAGCGCCGGTCGCCTCACCAGCGATCTGATCCAGAAAACCGATGGCTCATCCTCGAACACGCTGTACTCGGCCAACGTCAAGACCAAGATGTACGTCACCAACGCCGACGGCAGCCAGGACAACTCCTATTACAACATCACCGGCAAGTCCTATACCACCCAGAAACAGCACTACGATTCAAAGGGCGTATTGACCGCTGATACCCGCTGGCACGCCGACGGAACGCTTGACTACACCAAGGTGATCAGCAGCGACGGCAGCAGCAAGGTGACGACGCTGTATGACGCGGCCGGCCACAAGGCCACCGTGACGAGCTGGACTCCGACTGCCACCACGATCGAAAAATACAATTCATCCGGCAATCTGGTCCAGGAGGTCGTCCAGACCACGACCGGCAACGTCACGACCTCCAACTATAACGGCTCGGTGCTGGCGTCGGTCTATATCGCCAATGCCGACGGCTCGAAGGAAGCGAAGCTTTACGACAGCGCGGGTCGCCTCTCCAGCGATCTGGTTCAGAACAAGGACGGCTCGTCCTCGAACACGCTGTTTTCGGCCGGCGTCAGGACCAAGGTGTATGTCAGCAACGCCGACGGCAGCCAGGACAACACCTACTTCAATATCGCCGGCCAGAGCTATACCAGCCGGACCCAGCACTACGATTCAAAGGGCGTCATGACCGCAGAAACGCGGTGGCATGCCGACGGCTCGCTCGACTACCACCAGGTCGTCAGCAGCGACGGCAGCAGCAAGGTGACGGCGCTGTATGATTCGGCTGGCCACAAGACCACCGTGATCCGCTGGAATCCGACCGCCACCAAGACCGAGAAATACGATACGTCGGGCAATCTGATCCAGGACGTCGTGAAGAACGCGAGCGGCGTAACGACCTCAAACTATAACGGGTCGGAGCTGTCCTCGGTCTATATCGTCGGTGCCAACGGCTCGAAGGAAGCGAAGATTTACGACAGCGCTGGCCGGATCGCCAGCGACCTGGTCCAGAACAAGGATGGCTCGTCTTCGAACACGCTGTTTTCGGAGGGCGTCAAGACCAAGATGTATGTCACCAACGCCGACGGCAGCAACGACAACACCTACTACAACATCACCGGCCAGGCCTACACCACCCGGTCCCAGCACTACGATGCCGCCGGCAAGATGACGGCGGATACCCGCTGGCACGCCGACGGCACACTCGAATATCGCCAGGTCATCAGCGGCGACGGCACCAAGGTGACGGACCTCTACGACAGCACCGGTCACAAGCTAACCGAGATCACCCACCACACGGACGGTTCCACGGTGACCGATAGCTACAACGCATCGACCGGTGCGCTGGTTCAGGACGTCGTCAAGACGGCCGGGGGTGACGTCACCACCACGAATTATTCCGGCGGCGTCATCGCCTCGATCTACGTCGCCAACGCGGACGGCTTCAAGGAAAGCAAGCTGTTCGACTCGGCCGGAAACATGACCAGCGACTACGTTCAGAACACGGATGGCTCGTCCTCGAACACACTGTACTCGTCAGGCGTCAAGATGAAGATGTATGTCAGCAACGCCGACGGCAGCGATGACAACTACTATTACAACATCACCGGCCAGACCTACACGACCCAGATCCAGCATATCGACGCCGCGGGCAAGATCACCTCTGACACGCGCCTGCACGCCGACGGATCTCTGGATTACAAGCAGGTCATCCACTCCGATGGTAGTAAGGTAACCGATCTGTACGACAGCGCCGGGACCAAGACCCAGGAAATCGTCAACAACGCCGACGGTACCAAGGACGTCTACAAATATGCCGTCACCGACAACCCGGGCGCGACCCTGCACGAAAGCTATGCCGCCGGCGGCACGCTGCTGCAGCTCGATCTTCTGAAGAGCAACGGAGCCCACACCGTCACGGCTGTCAGCGCCGGTCAGTCGATACAGGGCGGAAACGGAAACGACTTGTTCTCAGCCGCCCCGGGATCGACGACGATCGTCTTCGACCATGGCAATGACCAGATCAACAGCTTCCAGGCCGGCGCCGCGGCCAACCATGATACGATCAAGATCGCAGCATCGCTGGTCGCCGACTACAGCCACCTTCAGTTTACGCAATCCGGAGCCGACACGCTGATCCACCTGTCAGCCACGGATTCGATCACGCTGAAGAACGTTTACGCGACGAACCTCGATCACAGCAACTTCCTGTTCGTCTGAGGCGGGCGATGCGCTCTCACGCGAGCGCATCGGCTTTCTCAGGGCAGGAATCGCGGCGGACCGAGCGGACAAGCCCCGGCCAACGGGGCAAGTCTTCATCGCTGGAGGTTTTAGGGCTCAAGGCTTCCTGGTTGGTTCCCAAAACCTCGACGTACCGGATCGCCGGACCGGGTTACGCCCGGCCGGGCGTCACCGAGCCGGTGAAGATGATGTCCTCGGCAAGCAGAGGCAAACGCCGCAGCAGCATCGTCTTCATCATGCCGGCCCGCTTGAACGTTGCCATCTGGATCTCCTCCGGAGAAAATCCAGCATCCAGGGCAATTTTTGCGATCGTGTAAGGCGTAAAGAAGAAGCGATGGTCGGAATTGATCGTTTCGGTGTTGTTCAGGATTCCCTTGATGTTACCGCCCCTGAACGCGTTCGGCACGGTAATGACGATTTTCTCGACGACATCACCATAGTTCTCTCTAAATCGACCGAGAAAAGACACTGGGTTCGGTATGTGCTCAACCACCTCACCGAACAGGGCAATATCGAACTTCCGGCCGGAGATCTGGTCAATCTTCTGGCCGGACGTCACATCGCCGGACACCATGTTGTCGAGTCCGGAAATCCGGCTCGCCTCCCGCACCGCGTCCGCATCGATATCGACACCGACCGTATACTCGGAGCACTCCGTGATCAGACCATGGAGCCAATCCCGGTGATCGATCTTCTTCTTGATGAGAGGAACGTGGTCGCAGCATCCGACATGAAGAACCCGCTTTCCGCGGCACATGTCGATCAATACGTCACTTCGGTACCTGACACCCGTCTTGCCGCTGTAAGTCACGGCCATGTTCTCGTTGAACTTCGTACCTGCAAGATATGGAAAAATGCCCGTAAAGTCGGTCATGATGGACGACATTCTGATCTCCTCGTCGACTAACCCCCAATGAACGATCGTCGATCAACGCCACAACTGCGATTTTAACAAGGCCGTCACGCCGGGGCGGGCTGACGATCTGCGACGAAAGCGAAAGTGATCTCCTGGCCGGAGCGACGCTAGGAAGACGACGATGCGGAACGCATCGACTTGGCCGGAATCCCCGCGACCACTGCTTTCGGCAAAACATCTCGATTGACCACCGAGTTTGCTGCTATCGTTGCACCTTCACCAATCTTGATGGGTCCTATGATGACAGCACCGGCATAGACGACGACACCGTCTCCAATGCGCGGGCAGCCCGGCTGGTTCCAGGCACGTCGACCGAGTGTCACGTTATGATAAAGCATAACCGCACTCCCGACATGCGATCCCTCCCCAACGACAAGCCCGGTCGGGTGTGGAAGCTTGAGTCCCGGGCCGATTTCCGCGAGCAACGAGATATAGCAGCCGCGTCGCGCCAGGGAACGCACGATCAGCCAGGCGATACCGTGCCCCCAACGCGTGTTGAAGCGCAGCCATTTGGCAGCACGCCACCAGGTGATCACCGTAAAGCCGGGATCGGTTATCAAGGCAACCGCGGCAGCAACTACGCCGGAATTTCCGGTGTTCGCCAGCAAATCCGCCCGCCACGCGGCCTGGGGAGGCGCGCGCCTCACCATCTTATCTGTTTCGACATGTGCGTTCATATCAAGGATCTCTCACGTCGCCGAGGGAACGTCTAACGGTTGTGCTTCAATTGATCGGCCGAGCAACGATCGCACGCTGCCGCGAATCTGATGCCTGAATGCGACGTAACAGGACAGCACGACCACCAGATATAGACTGGTTGCAAGCAGCCAATGCTTCATGCTTGACACATCGGCCGACGTCGCCGCGAGAGCCACGACGGTCCCGGCCAAGGTCGCGATGCTCGCTGGGAGCAGGGATTTGACGATCGACATGAAAGGCAGCCCGGTATTTCGGCTGCCAACCACCAGCATGAACGTGCACACGATGATCGCCGTGACAAGATACACGATAGCAACGGCCTTGAGACCGAATGGCAGCGCCACCACGAAAGACAGGATCATGGCGATGCTGTTGGCGCTGCTGATCCAGAACTGCAGACGGGCTTTCCCGCGCGCGAGCAGAATCGGGCCGGCATAGGCAGCAATGGATTGCGCGGCCCCCGCCGGGGCAAGCGCGCTAACCAGCGGCAATACGTCCTGCCAATGCGGCGAAAGGAATGTCGTCACCGGGTAGTAGAGCCCAAACGTCAGATAGATCATCGCGGGGAAGGTAATCATCGCCGTCACACTCAGCATCGCGCAGATCGCCGCGTTCTGCTCTGCGTGCCGCCCGTTACCGGACATGCGGCTCAGCGTCGCCATCAAGACACCGCCGCCTGGCCACGAAAGGATCATCAACGGAAAGATCATGAACTGAAAGGCCAGGCCAAAGAGCCCTACCGCGGCCGCGCCCAGCTTCGCACCAATCAGCAGATTGCCGATGTTGCGCGCGGCGAAATTGAGAATGTTCGAGGCCAGTATCCAGCTCCCGAAGGAGAGCATCGAACCAACACCACGCCATCGGAAGTTGAGCCTGATCTGATGCCGCGTAATCGCGTAGAAAGCGATCGCGCGAATGATCTGCATCAGGACGTAATATGAAATCAGCGCCCAGATCCCCCAGCCCAGAACGGCTCCGAGGACGCCCACGGACGCGGCGGTGATTGACGCGCCGGCCTCCACCATCGCCACGGTCTGGTAACGCAACGCGCGCTCGAGCACCGCACGCGGTCCGAGCGCCGCTATGGAAAGGACGACGGAGACGGACAGCGCGGTCAGCACGCCCGACAGGCCATCCATCTTCACGGCCCCGGCCAGCGGCCCCGCTACAACCGCCAGCACCACAGCACAGCCGATGCCGATCGCCAGCATCATGGTCACGGCCGCTCCGGTCTCCTCACGCGAGAGCGAGCCTCGCTGTATCATCGCGCTCGACAAGCCAAGATCGGTGAGAAGGGCTATGAAGGCGACAAACGGCAGCGAGAAGGCGACCAGACCGAACTCGGCTGGGGTGACGAAATAGGTCATCAGCAGCGTCATCAGAAACTGGACGACCGATTTCACGATGTTCACGCCGGACATCGAGAGCAGATTTTTCAGGATCATGACGTCATCCGTACGTTGTTCGTGCAGCCGACACGGAAAACGCGCCGGCACAGGCAAAGGTCCGCTCCACGTCTAGCGAACGAGGCCGTGATCGTCGGGGATGGAGGTCCGGAAGCCGACATCATGCCTCGACCCTCTTGGGTACACGACCGATCGTTCTGAAAAACGTCAGCAATGGCTTCTCGACCAGCAGGTAGAATGCCACGCCTACCGCTACGCCCCCCGCTGCAACCATCACGAACAGCAGTTCGTTCGGAATACCCAGCGCTTTCAGCTTGGTCGCGACTTTGGCGAAACCCGAAAGCGCCGGAAAATGAACGAGGTAGATCGAGTAGGACGCCTCGCCGAGGAATATGAGAACACGTGGTAATCGCAGCGCCGTCTTCGTCTCGAGTAGGACCCCGCCCAAAATCATCAGCATCGCGCCGACGCCGTAGCACCAGGTGGAGATCGCGTTCTTCAAGAGGGCGCCGTAGGCAACGGCTATCCATGTGCCGCCGAAAAGGACGACCCCAAACGTCAAGCAGAGCTTCGGGGACACGATGTCCCGGCGATTGAACAGCCAGTACGCCAGAATCCCCAAGCCAAAGAGCACATGAGCGGGATGGAAAACAAATGCGAGCGGATAGGCCGGGAACAATACGGGTTGCACGAAAGACATCGCCAGCCAAACCGCCCCCGCGATCCAGCCGATCCTGGGGTTCCAGATCGCTACCGCAAAGATGGCGTAGAAGATCATCTCGTGGCGCAGCGTCCAGACCACGTCGATAATCGGCTCGTGCTCTATCGGCAACAGCAGGAAGGACGAGAATAGGTCATAAAAGCTCAGATCTGCCTTCATCAGAAGCACGAGCGGAACGACACAGATCAGGGCGACCCAAAGCGCCGGATATATTCTTTGGACGCGACGCCAGACGAAACGAAGGGCGTTGTCGCGATCGCCAAAGTCATTGGCGTGCGCCAGGAAAATGACAAAGCCGCTCAAGACAAAGAAATACATGACGCCGGAATCTCCGGCGTTGAAGATCGGAAATACGTTCTCATCGAGGTACTTGGGCTGGGCCAACGTCCTGGTCGTGTGATGACCCACCACGGCGAGCGCCGCGAAGGCGCGTCCCAGCTGCAAGGTGTCCAGACTGCGTCTCGAGGCCAGCTCCGTCATGCCAGATGCCCCGCTCCATCAGGCGTCCGAAACAGCCGACGTCGAAACGCCGCGTCCAGAAAACGCCGAAGACGCACCTCGAAAAGTTCGTAACTTATCCCTCCGGCGATAATTGACAGGATGAAGCCCAGAACCGCAAAGGCAGCAGAGAGCAGCCACAGATCCACGCCGCGTCCGGCAAGGTTCGCTCCGATCATTTGCAGTGGGAAAAGGGCGAAGGGATGCACCAGATAAAGGCTGTAGCTGATCTTGCCGAGATATTGCAGCGATGGCCCGCTCAACGCCGCCGCAACACCGGAGTTTTGCGCCAACACCATTCCGAACAGCAGAAGGCCAGGTATGAGGCCGACAAACGGGTGCAGATACTCGATCGATAGATACATCGCGATGCCGCATACCGCACCGGCCAGCAACCCGGTCCACCCGCGCAGCCGGATCGGCATATCGACGGCGCTGAACAGCAGCCCAACCAGGAAATACGCGGCAATCGGCCGAAACCATATGCCTGCCAGAGCCAGAGCAATCAGCGGCAGCGCCAGCATCCAGTTTCTCCGCCGAGCCACCGCTACGAAAATCGCGGCGAACAGAATGTAGAACGCCCACTCATAGCTCAGCGTCCAGGCGTTCTGCTGGCCGATCGGAAGCCCCAGGGCATCGGGCAAGAACGCAAGGTTGACGAAGAACAACTGGACGTAAGTTCCAACATCAATCCCCTTGAAGAACTTGTAGCCGACGATCGGGCCGATGGTGAACAGCGTCAGATGCAGGATGACGAAGACGGGAAGGATGCGAAGACAACGATCATAGAAGAATTTGGCAACGCTGCGGTGGCGCACCAGGCTGGCCGGAATCAGGAAGCCGCTGATCATGAAGAACAGTTCGACGCCATGTCCGCCCATATTGATGGTCGATCCCAGCCACGGCCAGATCGGCGCCATGAAACCCGCCAGCAGCGGCATGTCGTAGAGATGCACGATCAGGACACTCAGCGCAGCGATGCCGCGCAGTCCCTGGACGGCCGGAAGGAAATCCTGTTTTGGAGCGTTCACCTCTGCTTCCTCCCGCACTGAGAAGGAGGCAGGGCAGAGCCAAGCGCCGGCGCGTGCGAAAAAGGCACTATCAGCGCCGGTGAGTGCCACGAGTTTTTCATCATGCCGGCCGCGATGCCAGACCATCGATGCCAGGCGCTATCGGTGCAGAACTCGCGAGATCCTGATCGGTCGCGCGTCGCTTGGCGAACATCTGGCTAAACGCGGCGCCAATCATGATCAATCCGCTGGCGGGTCCATAGGCCAGCACCGTGATGGTAAAGAGGTTCATTGCGATCGTGCCGGACAGTTTGTAGATATCCCTGGTCTTCGAGACCGCGGCGATCGCGAAAACCATGAACAGGACGAAGATCGGGCCGAACATCAGATACGTGCCGATATAGAAATTATCGACCGGCACATAGTAGCTGAGCTTGTTCGAAAACAGCTGCTGCGGATAGTTGAAACAGCCGAGGCCGCAACCGGTCACGAATCCCACGGGCATGAGCTCTTGCATATACACAAACGGCAGCTGCCAGCTGTTATTGACGCGATCCTGAAGGCTGAAGAATCCCCGGGAGATGCTGGTGAGGCCGTCGCCCGCGAAGAAGACCATCAACACGACGGGAACCAGGATCGATGCAAAGGAGAGCAGCGCCATCCGGCGCAGCATGGGAAATCTCTCGCGTTCCGGAAGCATTCGAATGATAACCAGGCACACCAGGTACATTATCATCACGCCCAGCGTGGTCTTGCTGGTCGTGAGCTTGATGGCGTAGAGGCCAACCGGTGCCCAGATGCAGACCCACAGCATACTCTTGCGAGCCGACGTAAACACGAAAGTAATGAACACGAAAAAGGCCGCCATGGTACTGTCGGCGGCGAACCCCGCCAGTCGCGTCTCCGACGCGGCCCACCAAAGTCTGGTCGCCTGGCGCGTTGCTCCCAACGTTTCGTAAGCAAAACCAACCCACGGAAACTGCACGCGCGATGAAATGAAGATGCCGATAATGGTAATGAAGAAGATCGGGTGGATCAGGGCAAGAAGCTGCTTGTACTGGCTGAAATCACGTCTGCAAAAGCAGAACCCCACGAACACGGGCGCGATCATCTTGAACGACGACGCCATGCCGGCGAAGTAGCCCAGAAAGACAAATCCGACGTACAACGCGAAGGCGATGTACAGCAGCGTGAGGACAGCGATCAGGCTTTTGCCCTTGATGATGTAGCGCTGGATAAAGGCCAGAATGCACATCAGCGCAAAGATGTCCGGCAGAAACCACAGCACGTCCAGCTTGGTGAGACTGAGATAGTAGCGCAGGGCGCCGGCAAAGGCGTCGCGATAGAAATAGAGAAGCAGTGCAATCGCCTCGACGTTCCAGATGCCGATCTCCGGCAACTGGTTGTTTAGAGGCAACGGCTCCGGAGCTTTGAAATCCGGTGCTGTGAGGGATGACGACGACGAGCGGTTCGTCATTGCCCCCCTCCTTCGGCCGTCGCGACAACGCGAGGCCGGCGGGCCAGGAGTCCGACGATGGCCTTTGAACCGGGGATCTCGATATTGGCATAGGTCAGGTTCGACAGCGCAAGAACGGCCACAACGTACCCCGACAGCAGCAGCGTTGCAGCTAATCCCGAACCGAACTGATCAATCATCGGGAAGGTCCGCATGCCAACGCCGCGCGAAAAATACTCGATCAGTACGAGCACGAGCGCGTGCACCATGTAGATCGAATAGGATCGCTTGCCGAGCCACACCAGCGGCTTGACCGACAGCAGGCTCGGCAGCCTGCGTCCGGGGAACGCCATCAGCGACCCGAGCAGGACGGCGAATATAACCGGCGCGAGAAAGCTCAGCATCGGCTGCATTCCGACCACGCAGACAATGGCGATGGCCGCGATCGCGGCCCCGATCTGCCACACCGACTGCACGGCCGGGCGCACGGCGGAAGGCACCGACGCCACCGCTCTGAGCGTCAGCACCCCGAGGAAGAAACTCAGTATGCAGCGCGCGATGCCATAGGTGTGAAAGTCCAAGGCATATTGTCGAAGAACCAGCAGGATGAAGGCCCAGCTGGCCATCGACAGAAACAGCGACAACACATAGATAATGCGAACGTCCCGGAATTTTTGCGCCAGGACCACGACGCCGCCGAACACGAGATAGGTATAGAACTCGGCACTGATGCTCCAGCTAGGCCCGTTCCAGCTCAAATAATCAACGAATCCGATCGCGTGCAGCAGGAGCACATTCAGGAAGAACGAATAGCCGTTGTTGACCGCCATCTCGGGCGGCGCGAAATGAATCAGACCGGTGCCCACAAGGCCGAGCTTCATCATTCGAAACGACAGGAATGCGAGCAACGTGACGATGTGGAGCGGATAGATGCGGGCGAGCCGGCGCACGATGTACTCGCGAAACTCGAATGTACCGAAGCCGCCTTGCACGTAACTCATCGAAATCACGATGCCGCTCAGAACGAAGAACAGATCAACGAACAGCCAGGCGTTATGGAAAAACGCAAAGTCGATCCAGGCCCTGTTCGGCAGGATTGCGGCAAGCGGTTGAGAAATAACAAAATGATGGACCACGACGCAAAGCGCGGCGATGCCGCGAACGCTGTCGAGCGGGACATAGTGTTCTTTGGAGCGATGGCCCGTCACGATCGAATTATGTCCGAATTGTTGCGATGCAGCATAGTGCCCGTCTTCCGTTTTCCGTTCAACCCGAACATTAAAAACCGGCAAAGAAAACTCGGCGCCGCATGGCTGATCCGCAAATAAATACTCTCGCCAGAAAGCGGCCGCATTTTTAATCGTCCTGCCCGTTTAATCGTCTCGCGTGACCGACCCAAAATAAATACGCCCCAAAAAGCACCGCATTTTCAATCGGCCTGTGTCGGCATAGATGCCGCCGCGAAGGCAGCGCTATTTAGACCGTCGTGAAGCCTTGCATCGCTGGCTCTTTGGAAGGCAGATCGATAAATTCGGGAACCTGGGACCAGCCCGGTAGGCCGCCGCCGTTTACCGCGCCCAAGTTCCAGTCAGTTCAGGAATGGGGTTTGGCACCTGCCGTCGCATAAGGGATCAATCAGGAAAATTCTGGGCGGTGCGTCCAATCTTGTCGCGATAGCTGTTTTCGTCCTGGCGCCATTTCCGCTTGGATCGGCGGATTTCGTCTGGATCTGGATCTGGATCGTCCTGCTCGCGCTCAGTCTGTTGACGGCGGATCTGCAAGCCATCGGCCGCGCGGATTTTCGCCTGTTGCTGCCGCTGTTCATGACGATGGTGCTGATCGGCGCCATCGTCACGCTGCAAACATGGCCGGGTCCGCTGGTGGGACGGACGAATCCCGTCTGGAAGCTTCCGCTCGATCTCCTCGGCGCCGATGTCCCTGCTCGCATTTCGATGACCGCGGCCGGTCCGTGGCTCGCATTCGGCTCCCCGCTGCTCGCGTCGCTTGCGTTCGTGCGTGCCTTTCTTCTTGCAGCCGATGCGCCCGCGGCTCAACGGCTTCTCCGGATATTGGCGTGGGCTGGTTTTCTCTACGCGTGTTACGGCATCCTGGCGCAGCTTGCCGACCCGAATACGTTGTTATTCAGGCGAAAGGAGGCCTATCTCGGCTTCGCCACCGGCACGTTCGTCAATCGCAACACCGCCGCGACATTCTGGGGCAGTTGCGCCTTGCTCTTCCTGGCGCCCCTGTTGCGTTCGCTGCATCGCGGAGACCGGCGCGCTGCCCCGCCGTCAGATCGGCCGCTCGCGTTGCTCGGGCACTATCTCGCCACACCAGCGGCTCTCGCTGTGGGATTTACCGTCTGCACGCTGGCGACGGCGATGACGGGATCGCGCGCAGGGCTGTTGCTGTCGATCTGCGCGTTTCTGCTGGCCGGCACGCTTTATCTGTGGCCGCTTGAGCTCGGTACTTTTCGAAGATGGGCGCTGCTGGCGGGAGCCGCAGTCGTTGCCGTCCTGGTTCTTCAGCTGATCGGCGGCGCGGTGGCAGGGCGGATTCTCACCTATGGCCTGATCGACGATCAGCGGCTGGCGGCCTACCGCGCCGCGATCGCAATCGTCAGCGACCATCCGCTGTTCGGCGTCGGATTGGGCAATTTCGAGGCGGCTTTTGCCGCCTACCGGCCCGCCGAATTGGGCAGCCTCGGGATTTGGGATCGCGCCCACAGCACGCCGCTGCAACTCGCGGTCGAAATTGGCTTGCCGGTGACCATCCCGATCGTGGCGACCGTGCTTTGGTACGTTTACCAATTGTTCCGGGGCAGCTTGCTGCGGCGGCGCGATCGCTACATCCCCGTCATCGGAGCCAGCGTCGCCGTGCTGGGGCTGCTTCACAGCAGCATCGATTTTTCGCTGCAGATAGCCGGTTACGGCGTTTTCTTCGCCGCGATCACCGGGGCCGCGCTGGCGCAGTGCCTGCCGTCATCATTGCGAAAAAACGGTGGCGGAGCTGTGGCGAGTGAATTATGATTTAATTTAAATCGGCTGTTTTTAATTGCGATTGGGCAATGACAATGCGTTTGGTGGGTTTTTGTCTCGTGATGCTCGTGGCCGGCGGATCGGCCCCGGTTGCCGCGGCACCGGCCAGCGGCGGATGCGTCCCGAACTCCTCGCTGGTGTCGGCAGAGCGCGCGACGTCCTTTCTGGAGAAGCCTGAAGCGCTCCTGGGCCAGTTCAAGGACGGTCAGGGCGGCCTCGCGTCGCAAGTCCGCGACATGCTGATGACCCGGCCCGAGACGCTTGAAGGCATCGCATCGCTTTCCAAGGCCAGCTCCGCCGATCAAAGCCGTGCGATCGGCGCCGGTCTCGGCACCGCCGCCGCCGTGTGCGTGCTGACGCAACCGGCCTTTGCCCAGCAAATCCAGGAAGTGGTCCTGAAAGCTGAGAATCCACCGCTGATTCAAGCCTTCGTGAGCATCACGGGGGATATTCCGACCGAGGCGATCACCGGAGCAGATCCGAACGGCGACACCACCGCCGGCGGTGGACAGGGCACCACATCGACGCCGTCGCCGGGCGCCGTGTCGAGCAACAGCAGCACGACTTTCGGCGGCGGCGCTGGCGCGAGCACCAGTACAACGACGCTTTTCACGACAGCCGCGGCCGGAACGCCGTCGGTCCTGACGCCGGTCAGTCCGACCAATTGAGCCCCGTGGAACACCCTGGTGGAACGCCTGGATTGATCGCGAATTAACCAATATCGATCAGGCAGATAACGTCATCTGCGGTTGGATTCAATTTTAACTATCGGCGGAACCTAAACCCAACAACTCCGTGAGACACCGTACCTGCGTCAAGAAAAAGAATGACGGGGGACGACATGAAACTGCTATTTGCACCGATGCTGGCGATCGCAATCGCATTTGCCGGTGGTGCCGCGAGGGCCGAAACCGACGCCTCGACCGACGTGTCGCGGACCAACCGGACGGCCTTCATCGAGGAATTCGACAACACGCTCGCGCCGCTCCAGTTCGTGAAGTTCTGCATGAACTACCGCGCTGAATGCGATGCGGAAGCCGGCGTGCAGGCGTTGCCGGCCGCCGACCGCGCGATGGAAATCCTGCGCGACGTCAACACCTCGGTTAACGATGCGATCTCGCCGCTGCGCAAGTCCACGGATCCGATAGCCGCGCGCTGGACGATCTCGCCGGCCGCCGGCGACTGCAATGACTACGCAGTCACCAAACGGCATCAATTGATTGCGATGGGTTGGCCGCAGAGCGCCCTGCGCCTTGCGGTCGTCATGACCAGTGGCGGTCAGGGGCATCTTGTACTGGTCGCGCGGCTTCCCGACGGCGACGTTGTTCTCGACAACCTGTCGCGCGACGTCCGTCCCTGGAATGCCATGGGCTATACGTGGATTTCGATGCAGTCGAGCGCCAATCCGCGGTTTTGGGTTGCCGTCGGCAGCCACGGCCAGCGCCTCCAGGCGAACCGGCTTGCATCTGTCAGGCCGCAGCTTCAGTGAATATTTATTGATAACTCACGGCATGGTTGCCCTCCCGTGAGCCTGCACCCACCATCGATGGCTCCAAGCCACGGGCGGGTTGCAGTTCGTTTCACCCTCGGGTGAGACGCACGCTTTATTGATTATATTCTTATTAATAGCTCAAAAATATTGCCACCCTCAGGCATCGGCGGCCGCCAAGGCCCGCTTTGGATGAGGGCCGCCGTGGGTCGCCGGACGGACGGCGCATTTCACTGGTCCGGAATTTGCTAGTTCCCCAAAGTCATGGGGATTACTCTTTTGCACTGCACAAAAAGATGACACAGTTCTTTGCCATCATTGCCTTGAACAGGTGATTAAATGCCTGCATGTGATTAAACGCCTGAACCGGCGATTAAACCGTATTTCCCCATCAGTCAGCGGTACACGAATGAACGGTATGTCCTTGATTCGACGACAGACTCTTGTGGCTGGGTTTAGGCAACTGGCAGGCATAGCGCTGCTCCTGGTGATCGCGGCACCATGCCATGCGCAATGCGTCGCGCTGGCTGAGCGCGTCCCCCCGCTGGCCCTGCAGGCGTTCAGCGCCTCGCCCGGAACGCTGTTGCAACAGTTGCGTAACGACAAGGAAAAACTGGCGGGACGCCTCAGCGGATACCTGATCACCGATCCGTCACTGCTGCCTGCCGTGGAAAAGCTGGTGAACCAATCATCGGACAAGGATCGCGTGGCAATCGGCTCAGGTCTTTACAGAGCGGAGTCACGCTGTCTCACGACCAAGCCTGAAGCGTCTCGGAAGATCAATGATTTCGTGCGCAAACTGGGAGACCGCGCGGTCTTGATCGGCTACTCGGCCGAGTCCGAACAGTCGGGCGCGGCGGCACCGACTGAGGCTGCGAAGCCAGGCAATACTGGTTCCGGTCTGCTGACAGGTGAATGGAACACCGAGATATCAGATCCGTTTGCCAAGATACCGGTCCCGCTCAGCCAATCCCGCTACAATTGAGCTTGCAGATGTATCAACCCAGAGACCAGTTCCAGGCGCTCAAGAAGTACGGCATCGAGATTGGCAGCACGACGCTGAGCGTCGAGCGTGCCGTCGATATCGTGCGCCGGCAATGGCCGCTCATCGCCTCGGTTGTCGCCGGTACGTTGGCGCTTGTCGTCATCTATCTGCTGGTGTCGACGCCGATGTATACGGCGAATGCCCGTATCCTGATGGATACGCGCCAGACCCAGGTGCTCGACAAGGATACCGCTATCAACAGCAACCTGATCGACACCGGATTTGTCGACAGCCAGGTCGAGATCATCGGCTCGGAGGACCTGATCCAGTCGATCGTTCGACGCCTGCGATTGACGGAGGACCCCGAATTCAACGGATCCGATCCCGGAATAGTGGCGATCATTATCGGCAAGACGCTTTCCCTGTTCGGGTCTGACGGGCCGCCCTCCAAGGAGCGGATCGAGCGCGCAGCCGTCGAGGCGGTGCAAAAGAATCTCAAGGTCGAACGCGTGCTCACGACCTATGTTCTGTCCCTCAACTACCGTTCCAAGAATGCGGACAAGGCCGCGCGAATCGCGAATGCGATCGCCGACGCCTACATCGTTGGCGCGCTCGAGGCGAAATACCAGTCGACCAAGCGGGCCGGCGCGTGGCTGCAACAGCGCAGCGCCGAACTGCGCGAACAGGCGACCGCGAGCGACCGCGCCGTCCAGACCTTCAAGACAGAAAACAACATCGTGGGCACCAGCCGCGGCTTGATGACCGAGCAGCAGCTATCGGACGTCAATACCCAGCTCATTCAGGCCCGCGCCGCCACGGCCGAAGCCAAGGCTCGTCTCGACCGTATCGATGCGATTTCGGACAAGGATCTGGCTCAGCCGACCGTCACCGACGCGCTCAACAATTCGGTCATCACCAGACTTCGCGCCCAATATCTCGATCTGGCGGGCCAGTATGCCGATTGGTCGGCGCGCTACGGCAAGACCCATCAGGCGTCGATCAATCTCAACAACCGCATGGAAGAGCTGCGCAAGGCGATTGCCGACGAGGTCCGCCGTATCGCCGACGCCTACCGAAGCGATTACGCCATCGCCAAGAGCCGCGAAGCCTCGCTTGAGGAAAACATGAAAGGTCTGGTCGCCCAGGCCGGCAACACCGGTCAGGCGCAGGTAAGGCTGCGTGATCTCGAAAGTGCCGCCGATACCTATCGCAACCTGTACAACAACTTCCTCGAGAAGCTTCAACACGCGACGCAAAACCAGAGCTTCCCGATCAGCGAAGCGCGCATCATCGGCACGGCGGTCAAGCCCGACAAGAAGAGCTCGCCCAAAACCCTGCTGGCCCTGGTCGGCGGCCTGGTCGGCGGGCTCTGCTTCGGATTCGGCGCGGCCTTCTCGAAAGAACTGATGAGTGACGTTCTGCGGTCTCCCAGCGAGGTCGAGGACGAGCTCGGCGTGAAATGCCTCGGCGTGCTCCCCGATTTACGTCCGCAGAAGCCGGTTGGGAAAAAGGCGCGCCTGCTGCTGCCGGTCGATAGTTCTGCAGCGAAGGGCAAGGACGATTCCCTCTCCCATTATGTCGTTGACCACCCGTTTTCGCGCTACGCTGAAACCTTGCGGAACATCAAGGTTTCCATCGACGTCGCCCGGTTGACCCGCGACGTCCGCGTGATCGGCATCGTCTCTTCGTTGCCGAAGGAGGGAAAGACCACGGTTGCCGCCAATTTTGGCCACCTGATCGCCTTGACCGGTCACCGTACCCTGCTGATCGATGGCGACCTGCACACCCGCTCGCTGACGCGCGAACTGGCACCGAACGCCAAGACCGGCTTGCTGGAAGCGCTGAGAGATCCCCAGTCGCTGGGTCAGCACATCAAGCGCAGCAAGGAAACCGGGCTGGATTTCCTTCCGTCCTTCGTCGTCGCGCGCATGGTCAATTCGGCTGACGTGATGGCCTCCAAGGCGATGACGGATATGCTGGCGACGGTGCGCAACAATTACGACTACATCATCATCGATCTCGCGCCGGTGATGCCTGTGACCGACGCAAAGGCGATCAGCCACCTCCTTGATGCGATGGTCTATGTCATCGAGTGGGGCCGGACGACGCGCAGCGCGTTGCAGGAATCGCTGGCCAGCTCGGAGGCCATCCAGAAGAAGCTTCTCGGGGCGGTTCTAAACCGGGCAAACCCCAAGATGCTCAAGCGTATCGAGGCCTATAAGGGCTCCCACTACAATAGCTACTATGTCGAAGGCGCCTGAGGCGGCACTGCCGGCTCGGCCATCCTGCCGCCTCCACCGCCGGCTCATGCTGGGCGCCAATATCATTCTCGCCGCCGGCGCACTGGTTTGGGCGGCGCGGGTAATTTCCGACATTGGCGATCCCGCGGTTCCGCTCGTTGCCAGCCGCCTCGCACGCGGCGAGAAATACGACCCCGCCCTCCTGCGGGGAATGATTGCGGCAAACCTCCCGGCCGCCGAGCGGCAATGCAATTCGAAGACGCTGCGCGAGTTGCTGCTCCTGCAGATCGGACTAGCCGATGAAACGGTGCGTAGCGCCAATCCGCAGCAGGCCGACGCCGACACCGCCGGCGTCAACTCCCAGAGCAAGGCGCTGATTGCATGCGCCCCCACCGAATCGCTTGGCTGGCTAGGGATGTACTGGTCCAGCATCCGCCAGGAGGGTTTCGGGCCGCGCGCGGTGGCGCTTCTCAACCAGTCCTATCGCCAGGCGCCCCACGAGGCCTGGCTCCAGCTCATTCGCGCTCCATTGGCGCTGCGGAGCTTCAACGCCCTGCCACCCGCCCTGCAGGACGCGGTCGCACAGGATTTCGAGGACATTTTTCAAGCCCGGCTATATCCAAGCGCAGCCATACTCTATCAAGGGGCAACCGCCAGTGCCCAAACGAAACTGCTCGACCGCACCTGTGCCGCTGCGGAAACCGAGCGGCTGGTATTTCTTCATTTCGTGTCCGAGAGCGGATTGCAGATCCGCCACCGTTGCTATCCAGCGGGTCCCGCGCCAGCCATCGATGCACGGCGACCGTGAAACGACGGGCTACGGCTTTGCGGCACCCCATGCGAGCGGTGCGAAATCGTTGAGGCTTCGCTCATTGGACGACTGGCCCTTGAACATCAGCAGGCCGCGGCTCGTGGCGACGATGTCGCCGGCGCGTAAACTGTCATCCTCCAGAATTCTTTGGAATGCTTCGCGGGCGACGTCCACATCGGATGGCGTGGGCTGGGCAAAACTCCGCCCTTCACGCCTTCTTTCTTCGATGCGCTGGCGGGCGGCCTCAATATCGGCAAGCCACTGCTCGCGAGACATTCTGGGCTCGCTGGGCTGTTCCGACTCCGGCCCGGCCTGCGCCATGACATCAGGCGGAAAAACGCCGCCAAGGACGAGTGCCGCAATCAGGACCCTGCATGATGCTAACAGCATCGGAAAATCTTAGACCAGGAGCCCCGAAAGGCAAAGTCCCGGGATCAGCCGAGCGCGGGACGCCCCCCGTCGCGGCTCAATAGGCATCCTGATACATCATGACCATCGCGGTTCGGATGATGATCCGCATATCCAGCCAAATGCTCCAGTTGCTGACGTACCAGACGTCATACTCGACGCGCTTTTCCATCAGGTCGATGGTCGGCGTTTCGCCGCGGAAGCCGTTGACCTGCGCCCAGCCCGTCAAGCCTGGCTTCATATGATGGCGATACACATAGTTGCTGATCACCTGGTCGTAATAATTGTCATGGGCCAGCGCATGCGGTCGCGGACCGACCAGCGACATTTCCCCGCGCAGCACGTTCCAGAGCTGCGGCAATTCATCGATGCTGGTTTTTCGGAGGAAGCGGCCAACCCGGGTCACCCGCCTGTCCTGCTTGGTCGCCTGGGTAACGGTGTGGCCGTTCTCCGCAACGCTCATGCTGCGAAATTTCCAGATCTCGAAAGGCTTTCCGTTGAAGCCGCGACGGGACTGCCGGAAGATGATGCTGCCCTCTGAATCGAGTTTGATCAAAACCGCTGAGATGATCAACAGTGGCGCCAACATTAAAAGGGCAATCGATGCGAGCCCGATGTCCAGACACCGCTTCTGCGCCCGTTCGAATATCGAGAGCGGCGGCCGCTGAATTTCGATCGCCATCGTTCCACTGACGGGCATGAACGGCCGCGAAACCAGATCTGCGATCGGGAAATCAGGCAACAGCCGAATCGGCTGCGGAACCTGGCGCAGTCGCTGACTCAGCTTCTGAAGCATCGGCAGTTCGTTCCAGTCGATTGCCAGAAGAAACTCCTCGGCATTCGTCGCGCGCGACTGCCGAATGATGTTCAAAATTTCGGCATCGAGGGCCACGTCATCCTGCGTCGCGTTCAACACGAAATGACGCACGACGTCGAAGCCGTTCTTGCGCAAGTCCTTGAAGCGGTTCGAAGTAAAATCGAGCGGTTTCAGGCTGAGCAGCACGACCCTGCGGTCAATCAAGTGACCCTTTGCAAGCGAAGACGCCAGGCCAATGCGCCAGGCCGCCCGGTGCGCACCCAGGCTGACAAGCCCGGTAATTGCGAACACGATGGTCGTACCGCGCGAAAGGCTCGTCGTCGATTTCAGAAGAAAGGCGATGAGAGCCAGAATCGCCAGCGACATCATCCAGACGAATACAACCTTGCGCGCCTGCCACATTCCGTTGAACAGACGATGGCTGTCGTAGACGCGCTGGAAAAAAGCGATGGCGACGAACGCAACACTGACGATCAGACCCGCGCCAATCGGAACTTCCTGATCGGCCGGCGTCCCCATGAACTGGCGATAGACGACACCCGCCACCAGATAGCTCACCAGGATCAGCAGAAAATCGCCACTGATGAGAAAAACCTGGAAGGGGCGCTGCAGGGATGCGCCACGGCTCGCGATCGTCGCAGAGACGTCTTCGGAACCATATGTTGTTGCAGACATCTCAGGCCCTCGTCACTTCCATCACTGCAACCGTCGAAATCGCTGCAACCACCGAATGTTCTGATTTAAATAACCGGAGGCAACGAGCGATCCCGATTAAATCTCGTGGAGAGATTTCCGACAACGCCTTGAGAGAGTGCTAACCAATCGAAGCGAGAGTGTGGCACCGCACCCAAAAAATCAAATGTATTTTTGCATTGCGTCAATGCGGCAATTAAATGATCAGTCCGTGCTATTTAAATATTCAATATGCGCGCCACATGCGCAACGGACCGTCAAAAACAGGGCAATTTTTTCCCACCGCGTCATAATTCCGGTGTCGCGTCATAATCCTGATAATTATGTGGCGCCGTCGCAGCACGCCCTTCGTGCGTTTATCGAGATCGCGTTTCGGCATCAATGCGGGGATGGGCCAATTGATGCCACGCCCACGAGGACCTCACAACCGTTGCCAGATCCGAGCAAGCGGGACGAAAATCGAGATCGGCGCGAGCTGCCGACGGATCGGCGACCAGAATGGGCGGATCACCGGGCCGACGCGGCTTTGTCACCAGTGGAAGGTTAAGGCCTGTTTCGCGCTCGATGGCCGCCAGCACCTGGCGCACCGAGAATCCAGAACCCGTACCGAGATTGTAGCGACCGCCCGGAGAGCCGTTCAGCAGGGCATCGAGGGCACGAACATGCGCTGCAGCCAGATCCACCACGTGAATGTAGTCGCGTATCGCCGTACCATCCGGAGTCTCATAATCATCCCCGAAAATCGCAAAGTCGCTGACATGACCTTGCAGGGTCATCATCGCGCGGGGAATGAGATGGGTTTCCGGATCACGAAGCTCGCCGATTGATCCCGACACTTCCGCGCCACAGGCGTTGAAATAGCGCAGGCAGAACGAATTCATGCCATAGGCGGCGCGATAATCCGCCAGGATTTGCTCGATCATCCATTTCGAAACGCCGTAAGGGTTCACGGCAACGCCGGCGGCGCCCTCACTGATCGGATCGCGACCCGCATTGCCGTAGACGGCTCCGGTACTCGAAAAAACCAGGCGGCGGCATTTCTGCTCGAGCATCGCTTTCAACAGCGACAATGTCCCGCATACATTGTTCAGATAGTATTTCTGGGGCGCGGTGACGGATTCACCCACCTGGCTGAATGCAGCAAAATGCATCACGGCGACGACGTCGTGGGACGCTATCGCTTCGGCTACTCGCGGCGTGTCACTGACGTCGCCCTCGACAAAAGGACCCCACTTCACGAAGCTGCGGTGACCGGTCGACAGGTTATCGAAGCATACAGGGACGTAGCCGGCCTCAGACAAAGCCTTGCAGCAGTGCGCGCCGATATAACCGGCTCCTCCGGTCACAAGAATGGCAGGGCGTTGGGACACTGGTTTCTCCACGAGAGCAGTACCTGGATTCAGACGCGGTAGTTGGCTTCAGGCTGACATTAGCATGGCGTTGATGCAGAGCGTTTTCCCGCGAAGCATGCCCTCGGACTTGGTCCGTGGGGCGGATTCCGGTTCGCGTGAAGAAAACGCGTCAAAACAACAAATAGAGCCCCGTTCCGATTCTTTCGGAACGGAAAAGGCTCTAGCCCGCGGCTTTCGTTTGGCGCCCGACGCTCTGGTACAGGAATCCCCTGCCGGTCAGATCGTCCGGGTTGTATACGTTTCGCAGATCGATCACGACCGGAGCCGCCATCTCCTGCTTTAGCCGATCGAGATCGAGGGCTCGAAATTGCTCCCACTCGGTCACGATGACCAATGCGTCGGCACCCTCGGCGCAGCTGTAGGCATTCTCGTGATACTCGATGTCAGGCATCTCCAATCGGGCCTGTTCCATGCCCACCGGATCAAACGCCCGAACCGTCGCGCCCAAGTCGCGGAGCGCCGTAATCAGCGGGATCGAGGGGGCCTCTCTCATGTCGTCGGTATTGGGCTTGAAGGTCAAGCCGAGGACAGCAACTGTTTTTCCGCGAAGGTTGCCGCCGAACGGCGCGGCCACTTTGCGCGCCATGGCGCGTTTGCGGGTGTCGTTGACCGAATTCACCGCTTCCAGAATCCTTAGCGGAACGTCGTAGTCCTGCGCAGTCTTGATCAGCGCACGGGTGTCCTTGGGAAAACACGAGCCACCGTAACCAGGACCGGCATGAAGGAATTTCGATCCGATGCGATTGTCCAGGCCTATGCCGCGGGCAATCTCCTGAACGTCCGCGCCGACCTTTTCCGCGAGATCGGCGATTTCGTTGATGAAGGTGATCTTGGTAGCCAGAAATGCATTGGCCGCATACTTGATGAGTTCGGCGGTACGGCGCCCGGTGTACATGATCGGCGCCTGGTTCAAATAAAGCGGCCGGTAGATCTCGCCGATCACCTTGCGCGCGCGTGGATTTTCAGTGCCCACGACGATGCGGTCCGGATGCTTGAAGTCACGCACGGCCGCGCCTTCGCGCAGAAACTCCGGGTTCGATGCGACGGCGACATCGGCCGCCGGATTCACCTGCTCGATGATTCGCTCGACCTCGTCGCCTGTGCCCACCGGGACGGTCGATTTCGTGACGATGACGGTAAAGCCCCGGACGGATTTCGCAATTTCACGCGACGCCGCATAAACATAGCTGAGATCCGCATGACCATCGCCGCGCCGCGACGGCGTTCCGACCGCGATAAAGACAACGTCGGCTTCGCCTACCGGTCCCGCAAGGTCGGTCGTGAAGACGAGCCGGCCTTCGCGCGCATTGGTTTGGACAACGCGGTCAAGGTCGGGCTCGAATATCGGAATTTCGCCGCGCTGTAGCGATGCGATCTTGGCCTCGTCCTTGTCCACGCAGGTGACGTGGTGTCCAAAGTCGGCGAAACAGGCACCCGAAACCAATCCAACGTATCCCGTTCCCACAACAACAACGCGCATGAGCTGAGCACTTTCTTTTTCCGGTATTTAATTCCCGACAGCGAAGGCTTTAAATTAACCATGGAAGCGGGTCAAACCTGCCCCTTCGATTTGATGAGTCTGCCCGATTTCCTGGCGGTGGGCGCAAAATCCTGGATTGTCCTGCAAACGCAACACTTACACGAAACAAACGGTCTCGAAGGAAGCGACGCTGGAAATTAAATGCGCAACGTTGATCGGTTCAACCCGATCCAGAAAATTTACTGCGCTGAGTGCCCATCGGCGCGCACCCCTGGCAACCGGCTTGGGATCAGAATTTCAAGCAATTTCAATGGCTAAATTAAGCCAATTTTAGGGAGGCCGACGTTAGAAAACACTGTAGTTTGTATGGAGTAGGTGGTGTGACCACGCTGGCCATTTGCAGTGCGTTGATTGGATTGGTGCTTGGAATTCGATTCCGGTTTCTGGTTCTGGTGCCCATTCTTTTCGTTGGGTCAATTTCACTAGCGGCGATTTCGATGACCCAGGGCCAGACCCTGCTCCAGGCAATTTCAGCGATAGCAGTTTTCGCAGCGCTTCTGCAGGTTGGATACGCATGCACAGCGCTGCTGAGGTCCTTCGTAATGGCTCCCCGTGCCGACCGGACCGTGCCCCATGCCGCCGCCGGGGTTGTTGTTGTCCGGAAGTCCTGATCCTCACTAGGGGCCGATTGCAATCCACCACACAACGCGCGTCTGCCGGACTACGACCTGATCCGGAGCGTCGCCGTCAGGCTACGACGTTGGGCGGCTTGCGTCGAACACCCTGACAATAACCCGTATGGCGTCCTGCCAAAACGGCGCCAGGATCGTATATATTCTTCCCAGGCGATTAATGCCAAGGTGAGGATTCGCGTGGCCTCGGGCCCGGAACGCCTTTGAGAGTATATTATCCCGATGTTGTCAGCACTGCGCCATGCGAAGCCGTTGGCGAAGCCAAGGTTGCCGGACGGGGTTCGCATATACGCCATCAGCGACATTCACGGCTGCGCACATCTACTTGAACAAATGCTCCGGGTCATCGACGCCGACGTTGCACACAGCAGGCCACGTCACGCGATAGAAGTTTTCATGGGCGATTACATCGACCGCGGTCCGGATTCGCGCTCAACGCTCGACCTCCTGATTGAACGTTCGCATCGCGGAAACGCGGTCTTCCTGAAGGGCAATCACGAAGCCTTTCTTGACGACGTCTTTCGCGATCCCGGCCGCATGGAGAATTGGTTTCAGGTCGGCGGACTGGAAACATTGATGTCCTACGGACTCTCGCCGTCGGTAAATCCAGACGGCGATGAGCAGCATGCATTGATGAGAGAGCTAGCCGAGGTCATGCCGGCGCGCCATCGCGACTTTCTGGGGCGCTTGCGCCTGAACTTCTCTTGCGGCGATTTCTTTTTTGTTCATGCAGGTGTTCGGCCGGGCATCCGGCTGGCTGAGCAGCGGGAGGAAGACCTGCTTTGGATCCGAGAGGATTTTCTGCAGCATAAGAAGCGGTTCAGCAAATATATTGTTCATGGTCATACGCCGGTTCGCAGTGCAGAGATTTTGGCAAACCGCGCCAACATAGATACGGGCGCCTACGCGACCGGCAATTTGACCCTGCTCTCGATTCAGGGTTCCAGCCTGCTGGCCGTCTGAGCATTGCACTGCGGGGCGTGCGAGGAAGTGCTTCGCGCGCGCCCTTGTCCTGTTTTCCTTCGCTCTCCTCGGCCGGGCACCTGAGAGCTGCCCCCGCCTTCCCTTGTTAAAATCGGCATAAGCGAGGTTTCCGGAGGCCGCCGGGTTCCATGATTTCGTGTAAATTTTCCGGCGCGCCACGTCGCTGACCTTTGCCGGCCACCGAAACGCGAGCGACGTTCGCACGGCGCCTAAGGAGATGGGCTGGGTTGGCGCCGGCTCCATGCCGTCCGAGGCGGCGGCCCCTGTCAGGAAACTGCGGATTGCCCAGAACTCAGGCTGGGAAGCTGACCGTACTTCAACTACGATTAAAATAATCACGCGCGAAGCCACGGCTATCGGGCGGCAAAAAAAACGGGAGGATGTCCTATGCGAGTTGGGATCGAGATCAATTTCGCCCTTTGGGGCATGATCATTTGTGCTGTCATCGAGGCGCGTCAGACCTTCGCGTTCCTGTAAACGCCTTGGATTGCAGGCGGCGCCCGGGATTGCAGGCGGCGCCTTGCCTGAAGGCCGCTCCAGAACGAGCCCGGCGCGAGGTTCCTTGCCGCCGATCCGCGCGATCAATGGCGCTTGGCAAGGCGTACAGCCTCGAATCAGAGCCGGTGGCCTTGGGGCAGAGACTGATACTGATCCAGGCAGCAGGCGATCCCCGAAACGGCGCAGCGGCCGGCGCCCGCTTACGTGGGGGGCTTGAAGTCCGGAAACCGGCTAAGCAACGCAGCCTTCAAGAACTTGAAATGGGCTATCGTTGTCGCAAGTTCCTGAAGCCGGCGCTGTCCGTTGGAGATCTCGTTGCCGAACAAGGTCTGGTGGTGGCTGTCGAGTGCGTCGCGCTCAAGGTATTCGTCGGTGCCATTTCCGAATGTCACCGCAGCACGGGCCAGGACGTCTTCGACGCGCCGGCTTAGCCCCGATTGCTCCTGCTCCGCCTCGCGAATGGAAGTATCCAACGCGCCCAGAATGGAGCTCACCCGTAACCGGTCGGTGTCGAGATCACGTCCGGCCGACCGAACCCTGAAAGCCTGGTCGCCCGATCGATCGCCTGCATGCCTTTGCGCGCGAGTCCGCGAGAGCAGCTGAAACATCATTTAATGCCCGTCCCGTTGGCGCCGCCACGGCAGCATAATGCCCTAGGTCACTCGAACCTGGTTAACAATGATTTAATTTCGGAGACAGCTCTGTGGGGCATCAGGCGTCTTCCCTTCAAATGTCGTTGATCTGGGGTTCCGGCTCGCACGATCGCGGCAAGCATCGATGCCGCTCAAGGCACCCCTCGATCATTGCTCGGATCTGCGCCAGCCAGGATCTGCCGGTCCATGCCGTCGATGCCCGTGCTCGCGCTGATGGACGCGATCCTGCTGCTCGGGGAGCTTTCGCCATACCTCCCGCGAAATTTTTCGTTCATGGCCTTCGACGCGGACGATCAAGAGCTCACCGTCTGAGCGAACAAAGGACGCGACCGCACCGTCCCACAGCTTAGCCAGGAAAATGTCCGCCATTCACGCTCCCATAACTCCGATCGCCCGCGCAGCCCGTCTTGCGGCACCGATACTTTGATAGTTGATATTTGACATGCCTGCCGCTCGCGCGCGTGCCGCCCCTGGAAAGCGATTCGACCGAATCCGAATCCACCGGGCCCGGCATCCTGCCTGTCGGTCAGGAAAGAAGCCAGGTCACCAGGTTCAAGAAGATGGAGCCCAGGAAGTACATCCACACCGCCATCACCAGCAGTATCAGCCCGAGGAATCCTCCCGTGAAAAACTTCTCTTTGGCCCTGACAACAAACGGGATTCTTTCCGGCCGCTGCAGCATTTTGGCGCGCTCTTTTTGTTTGGAGAATTGAGAATGAGGTGCTGAACTTGAACAGCTCGTGGCACACCCTCTAGTGGCGCACTGTGTTCAGTAAATGTCGATCGGCTCGGCGATCAAATAAAATCTGATTCCTAATCCAAATGTGATTTGGGCAGTTGAATTTTAAAATTTGATCGGAGTAATATCTATTTAAATGTCGGGAGCAAGATGACTCTCGCGATATGGCATCTTCGTCCGTTAGCCTTCTCCTCGACGGACAAAACTTTCTGATATTCGCGGATCGATCATGCAGCAGGCATCCCTGAGCGACAGATATGTGGATTTTGCCAATCACTGCCTGCAGCTGGCCGCCACGACGACCGATGAACAATCGCGCCGGATGCTGCGCGAGATGGCAACCGAATGGCTCGAACTGGCCGAGGTGGCACTGGCCGGCTAGGCCGTCGACCGGCGAGGCGGGAAGATGATTTCCAGCGTTCAGCCGGCTCGTTTCGCGCCCACTCGCTGCGCGCTCGACGCAGTTACCCCTGCGCGGCAGGCGCAGCGTATGGGCCGGTCGATTTGCGGCGCGCTGAATGACATCCGCGGCTGCGAACGTGCGTTGGGCCCGAACTTCTGCGGTCTACCGGGTGCTCGCGCGCTTGCGCTTGACGCGATCAATCAGAAAATCATTCATCTTCTTGCCGGCCTTGAGCTGCAAGACCATCCAGCGCGGCTGCTTGCCTCGGCCGGCCCACGTTTCGGACGGGTCTGATGGATTCTGGAATTTGGGAAGCACTGGAGGATATTTTCGGCGAACGGCTCGCCGTTCCGCAACTTGCCGATCCGGCCGTTTGATTTTCGCCATGATGCCGCTGTTGAGCTTCGCAAGGCGTTGCTCCAGCTCACGTTTTTCACTCGTTATTTTTTCGGCCAGGATATTGCCGACCTGCTCATGGAGCGCCCACAACTCATCCATGGAAAATGACGAGAGATTGAATTTGCGAAGCTTCATTTCTTCTCCCTGCAATATTTTTTCTGGCGACTTATTTGTTCGCTCAGGTGTGTATTCCCATTCAATACTCCGCAAAATTACCACATTTGATTATGGGAAAAACGGGGTCGCACCAAAAAAGTTTTGCGCAGGAGGCAATTTGGAGGATAAATTTGCCCGCTACAACATCCGCTGGTTGCCTCTTTTAATGCTGCAACCCCTGGACTAGCTGAAGCCGGGGCAAATCGGTATCGGGCTCGACATCATCCCGATCGGGGCCTTTTGAATACCAGTGGCCCGGGACCAGCATCTAGGCGTGCGCGACCGATATGCGCCAAGAAGCGCTACAGGGTTTGGCGTCCATGTGACCGGACCTGTCGGCATGCACCTCGCAACCGGATGCGGAATCGCGCCCCCCGACTTTTCAAGCGACAGCGACGATCGAAACGATGCCCTAACGCATTCGCCCGTTTGCGCGGAGCCTGCCGGGCTCCAGAGGCGCCAGCGCTTGCCGTTGTCGAAGCGATATCGCCCGGCGCAAGGCCAGATTCTCCTCGAGCTGCTGGGCGAGTTGCAGACGCGTCTCGTAGATATTGCGGAGGGAGGAATCCTGCAGCTGAATTTCACGTCCAAGGTGTTCACCGACGGAAAAATCCTGTTCGTCATCACATCGCATTGGTGAACTCATCTGCTATTCCACTTTGTTAGGCGGGCTGTATTGCGCATAGATACGACAAGAAAGAGACAGGCATGCGGTTCCGGCTCACAGAAAATAAAATGCATGTGATGGAGTGTGCCGGATCTGACGACAGCGCATTTGACCCATGCAATCAGCGGGGAGGAACTGTGGCTTTCGACTGACCTTCCGCTGCGAGCCACGCATTCCAGCCGGTTTCGTGCTTGCGATAAAGCTCCAGCCAGCGCTTCTCTTCGGGCGTTGTTGGTTCGTCATCAAAGCTCCACGCGCCATCGCATGAGGGGTTATCAAGCGAAAGCTGATCCAGCCGTTCGAACTCACTCGTCTCCTCTACCGTCAGTCCGATGAGGGTACAGGGTTGAGAGGCACCGGCTTGATATCGTCTTGGAAAGATTCGTTCATTACTCATGCGCACCACTCCCACCAAGCGGCCCCGCGTGATGCTAACCTGTTCGTGCACAGGTTTCGTGGTGAAAGAGTCGTCTGTCATCGGAAGATTTAGGCAGCGCATTGCTTCACTCATGGGCGATCGAGTTGGACGGACTGTCAAAGCATGAGGCCTACGGAGATTGGCTTGCGCAAATCAGTCGCTGGTTGAGAGTTTGCACGCTGCGGTAGCGCAGCAGGAGCGCCTTGAGACGATTCCGCGAATCGCCTGCGTATCGCTGCCACCGATTTGACGCCGCGCGATTCGCCCGCACGGGAATGGCCTGATGGCCGGGATCGGTGCCCCAAAGAAAAACCCTTCCAGGTCGATGACCTGGAAGGGCGATCTTGGTTGCGGGGATAGGATTTGAACCTATGACCTTCAGGTTATGAGCCTGACGAGCTACCGGGCTGCTCCACCCCGCGTTAAACCGTTGCGCGCCTTCCCAAAAACCGAACCCGAAGCGAACGCGGCCAACGCTTTTGGGCGTCGATCGATCCCGGCCAGAGGCTTCCTGAGAAGGCAACCCGGGCAATGCCCCTGGGTGCGAGGGGTATGTATCAACGCAAGCCTGCTTTGGAAAGGCCCATGGTGCGGTTTTTGAGGTTTTTGTGACGCCAAAAACGGCACGAAACGGCCTCGGGAAGCCGCCCTTGCCATTAAAGGCGCAAAAGCGGAACTTTGGCGCAACAAAAGTCCACAAAAACTTCATTATTGGGGGCGGCGCGTGACGGATACCTTCGACTTCGTGGTGGTGGGCGGCGGCTCCGGCGGCTGCACGGTGGCGGGACGGCTTTCGGAGGACCCGCAGACGTCGGTGGCGCTGCTGGATGCCGGAGGCAACAACGACAATTGGGTGGTCACCACGCCGTTCGCGCTGGCGCTGATGGTGACCGGCAAGATCAACAATTGGGCCTTCAACACCGTGCCGCAGGCCGGCCTCAACGGCCGCATCGGCTATCAGCCGCGCGGCAAAGGGCTCGGCGGCTCGTCCGCGATCAACGCCATGGTCTATATCCGCGGCCACCGCAGCGACTACGACCAATGGGCCTCGCTCGGCAACGCCGGCTGGTCGTTCTCCGACGTGCTGCCCTATTTCAAGCGCGCGGAAAACAACGCCGATTTCGACGGCGAATATCACGGCAAGGGCGGCCCGCTCGCCGTCAACAAACTGCGCACCGAAAACCCGGTGCAGCAGATCTTCCTGCAGGCGGCGCAGGAAGGCCAATTCCGGATCCGCGAGGATTTCAACGCCGAGGAGCATGAAGGCCTCGGCATCTACCAGGTCACACAGAAGAACGGCGAACGCTGGAGCGCGGCGCGCGCCTATATCCATCCGCATATGAATAGCCGCGCCAACCTGCGCGTCGAGACCACCGCGCAAGCCACGCGCATTCTGTTCGAGGGCAAGCGCGCGGTCGGCGTCGAATACCGCCAGGGCAAGGAGTTGAAGCAGCTTCGCGCCCGGCGCGAGGTGATCGTCGCCTCCGGCGCGTTCCAGACCCCGCAGCTGCTGATGCTGTCCGGCCTCGGCGACAGCGCGGCGCTTGGCAAGCACGGCATCGCAAGCGTGCATCATTTGCCCGGCGTCGGACAGAACTTGCAGGACCATCCTGACTTCGTGTTCGGCTACCTGTCCGACAATCCGAATTTTAATGGCCTCTCGCTGAAGGCACTGCCACGGTTGCTGCGCGGTATCCGCCAGTACCGGCGCGAGCGCCGCGGGCCGATGACCTCGAATTTCGCCGAATGCGGCGGCTTCCTGAAAACCCGGCCCGACCTCGAGGTGCCCGATGTGCAATTGCATTTCGGCATGGCGCTGACCGACGATCACGGCCGCAAACGGCACAAGGGCACGGGCTTCTCCCTCCACGTCTGCCAACTGCGGCCGAAGAGCCGCGGCCAAGTCGCGCTCGCCAGCGCCGATCCTTTTGCGCCGCCGTTGATCGATCCGAATTTCCTCGGCCACCCCGACGATCTCGAAACCATGGTCGGCGGCTACAAAATCGCAAACCGGTTGCTGGACACCCCGGCGCTGCGCGCGCTGCAGAAACAGGACATGTTCACCGCGGGCGTGCGCACCGACGACGACATCCGCAAGCTGCTGCGCGAGCGTGTCGACACCGTCTACCACCCGGTCGGCACCGCCAGGATGGGCGTTGGCGACCCGATGGCGGTGGTCGATCCCAGGCTGAAAGTGTACGGCATGGAAGGCCTGCGCATCGTCGACGCTTCCGTGATGCCGACCCAGATCGGCGGCAACACCAATGCGCCGACGATCATGATCGGCGAGAAGGCGGCCGATATGATCAAGGCGGAGATGCGGGCGGGGTGATCTGTCGTCGTCATCCGCGGGCAGCCACCACCATTCGTCGTCCCGGCCTTGAGCTCAGATGCGCAATTGCGCATCGGGGGACCCATACCGCGTGATGCTCATTGTTGTAGAAGGTCTCTAACGCCAGCGTTTTCACCGATAGGCCGCGGATTATGGGTCCCGGGTCAAGCCCGGGACGACGGCGGTGTTTGTTGTTGCACTGTTATCCCAAACGCAGCTTCGCGATCTCGCGACGCATGGCGCCCGAGCTTTGCTGGAAACTTCCCGCCCTCTTCAAACAGAGGGCGCAGGGAAGACCGGGTGCGCGCTGCACCCGCGGTCCCGTGTGCGGTTTGCACAAAACAAAATGCACACGAGCATACAGGGCAGCGGAGAACACCCGGCCTTCCCTGCGCAATGGCTTTACGGCTTATGCCGTGATCTCCCCGGAGACGAGTTCTTGGTTGACTCCGTCGCTGCCGGTTCAGCTCACGCTTCTCCGGCAACTTGACGCCTGCAACGGGCGCCAGGACCACACGGTTTTGCCGTACGCTTATCCACGCCGTCGTCTCAGCGTAAACCAGCGTCCACCGCAACCCACCCAACGTCCGTGACGACGGCCGACGCCCTTCTGACCAGGGCGGGATGGCGATAGATGCGCACTGATTTGGGTCGGCCGACTACAGAAAATATTTTTGATTTACGGAAATTTTCTACTTGACACGATTTCCGTAAATCGGAACTGATTTGCCCGACGGGTTGTTTTGTCGCACGCGGATCGCGTGATTGCGCTTGCGCGCGAGCCGACGCAGTTCGCATTGCCCATCCTTGCGAGATAGCGGGTTAAAGAGAACCCGCCCTACGCAGCCGAATCCGACTTGGACATCTCCTGCAGAAGCTGCAGCGCTTCATCGGCTCTGTGCTCGGGCACGAACAGATGATCATGGTAATAAGCCGACACGGCATTCACGCTGATGCCGGCTTCCGCGAGCCGGCCGGTGATTGCGGCCAGAAAGCCCACCGCTTCCAGCGAGGAATGAACGGTCAGCGTGATCAGGCGCGATGCGAACTGATACGGCAAACCTGCGCTTTCGGCCTCCTCACGCCGCATCACGAGAGTGGTTCCTTCCCGTTCACGGAACAGGTGCACCGGCCTGAGCGTGGCGGGAATCTCCTTGTCTGCCGGGATGCTGCAAAACACGAAGACGCCGTCGTGCATTTCCGGCTTCATGTTCTGCAACAATGTTGCAAGATTGCGTTCGCCCGACACAGTCGTTTCCCTTTGAAGAAGCTCCCGTAGGGCGGGTTCTCTTTAACCCGCCATCTCGCACGGAGCGACGGGTTAAAGAGAACCCGCCCTACGGAGTTGGATGACTGAGGACGCATTTTAGATTATCGACGGCCTCTTTGATGTCCGCCTCCGCTTCGGAGCATCACCTTATCCAGCGCGTAGACAACACAAGAAATAGCGCCCGATTACCCCGGTACTTGGCCGCCGGTCTGGTGCTCTCAAACCCGCCGATAATCGTGGCCCCATAGCGGTCACAGACCCGCCATTCCCACTTGGTCGAGCTTCGCTTGGTAATCAACACTTCCAACACGATGCGTCCCGCCATCCCCAGTTGCGTACCATCAAGATTACCAACGGGCTTTAAGGTGTCGGTTCGCTTTTAGACTCTCAGATGCAGTTTGATGAAAATGAGTGTTTGAAACAGTGTTTGAAACACGATGGCGACACTCGGCCTTCGGCGCGACAATCACTCCTCAACGTCACAGCACGCATCCGCAGCGCGCCGATCGAGCATAGAGCAAAAGCCGGGGGTCGGCCCTGGAATGCGCCTCGCAAAAGCGGTCTATGATTTGCGTCACCGCCTCGTTGTGGTCTCGCTGCCAGTGTCCCAGCCCGTGCAGAGCGCTCTCCTGACAGGCGATCGAGTCGAGGTGAAGGATGCGCTCCATGGTACGCAGCGCGCAATTCTGGACAGTTGGCAGGTCCGGATCGCCAGCAAGAGCCAAACTCGGAAACGTATCCCACCACATATAGCAAACACAGTTTAGCGTTCCGGCAGCGGCTTCGCTTAAGTGGGATAAACTGGGAGAGCACCGTGGCTCGAACAGTTTCGTAAATAGTGAAGCTACAGACTTAACGCAGCGGACACGATTTCTGACCGGCACATCAGTTGAACAAAGCCATCTGTTATCGCCGCTTGCGCTCGTATTCACGAGGTAGGTTAAGCCCTGTGCAATTTGGCTGTCAGCAAATCCCTGTAATGCCGGCTCGGGATCTTCAAACAGTCGAGTGAGATAGGACACGGCTTCCATAGGTGGCGGATCCCACCAATCCTGGTCCGGATCGAAGTACCAAGGCGCTTGCTGAAGGCGAACTTCGCGTCCAAATGAGTGTTCCAGCCAATCATCAAAAGTGAGTTTTTGCAGGCGCATCACGGAAGCCGCGACCAGTATATCAAGAGGCGATAATCTTGCTGCCTCTCATCGTAGAAGCTCTGAAGTCAGATCAGGTCAATCATTGCCTTCAGCCTTGACCGGCGGCTTCTGTGCGCTCTGAACGCTCTGGCTCAGCGACGCCAGCGCAGTCTTCAGCTCGTCAGAGATGGATGCGATGTCCCTGACGTCTTCGAACGCCTGAGCGACACGCTCACTCGCTGATTTCTCGAATGGTTCGAAACCTTCAGAGATGCGCGATCCTGCTCCAAGAGCTGTAAAAGCGGCCATAGGCCCGAGCAGCAGGATTGCGGTTCCGACGATGCCGATTTTACGGATGTGAAGGATTGGCGGTGGTTGCACGAGGCGATCGTTGGGCATGGTCTCTACCTCACGGCGCATAGGCTTGCATCATGCCAATGGTCGCGAACAAACGGTAGATCGGGTGCCTGCCATTAGGAGGTACTCCCAGGCGGAGGCGCTTTCTTGTCCAACCATCAGAGCGCGGTCAGCACCATGCGTCGGCAACACCCGCGCGAACTCCCCACCCCCTGGCTAACGCCAGTTCGTAGGGCGGGTTCTCTTTAACCCGCCATCTCGCTACGCAGCCATAGTTTCGGGAGATCAGTGATACAGTTTGTAGACCCATTCGATCGTCGGCAGTGACGTCCCCACAAATACGCCGATCGAGAACGCCTTTCGAATTGGTGTCCCCCAAGGAAACCATCTCGCTCCGCCCATAAAATATACTGCGGCCCAACCGAGCGCAAACACCGTCCAATCGCGCCAAGCGGTTTCCATTGCCACTGCAACGATAGCTGCGGTCACAAGGAATACGCCTAACCGGGAAAGAAGTTGCCCAATCGACTCCCGTGCAGGGCCTGACGGGGTCATTTGTTTCTGTTCCATCTTTCAGCCGGTGTGCAGTAGCAGGTAGAAGGATTACCGGATGTCGCGGGGCCTGTCATCGGGCGTGCATTCGCGCGACCCGTTGGCTCATCCGGGCTGACCATCGACCGGCTGAAGCGAGAGCAGCGAATTTGGCAGGCAATGACCGACTGATATGCATTTCGCGCAGCGACGAGCCACTTATCATGGCCGTCGCGATTGGCTACAGTGTCGCTATCGAAATCTAGAAAATCACCTGACATAACGGGAGTGAGACAGTGGATCTTGGGATCAAAGGCCGACGCGCCATCGTATGTGCCTCCAGCAAGGGTTTGGGACGCGCCTGCGCGATGCAACTGGCCAATGAAGGCGTGCACGTCACCTTGACGGCGCGCGGCGCCGAGGCGCTGAAAAAGACCGCCGATGAAATCCGCAAGGCGCATCCCGGCGTCACGGTGACGGAAGTCGCCGGCGACATCACCACGCCGCAGGGACGCGCGGACGTGCTCAAAGCCTGTCCCGATCCGGACATCCTGATCAACAATGCCGGCGGCCCGCCGCCCGGCGATTTCCGCAACTGGACCCGCGACGACTGGATCAAGGCTGTCGACGCCAACATGCTGACGCCGATCGAACTGATCAAGGCCACCGTGGACGGCATGATGGCGCGCAAGTTCGGCCGCATCGTCAACATCACCTCGGCCGCGGTGAAATCGCCGATCGACATATTGGGCCTTTCCAACGGCGCCCGCGCCGGGCTCACCGGCTTTATCGCCGGTATCTCGCGCAAGACCGTGATCAACAACGTGACCATCAACGGCCTGTTGCCGGGTCCCTTCGACACCGACCGCCTGCGCGGCACCGCCAAGGGCGAAGCCGAGAAGCGCAAGATCGACGTCGAGCAGGTGCTGGCGGAGCGTGCCAAGCTCAATCCCGCCGGGCGCTTCGGCACCCCCGAGGAATTCGGCGAGGCCTGCGCGTTCCTGTGCAGCGCCAAGGCCGGCTTCATCACCGGCCAGAACATCCTGCTCGACGGCGGTGCGTTCCCGGGCACGCTGTAGTGTAAGGGGCGCTGGATGAAAGCGGTCTGGTACGATCGAACGGGCCCCGCGCCCGAGGTGCTGACCTATGGCGAGATGCCGACACCAGAGGCCGGCCCGGGCGAAGTCCGGGTGCGGCTGAAGGCGTCCGGCGTCAATCCCGCCGATGTCGGCCGCCGCAGCGGCAGCTATCGCGCGATGGAATATCCGCGCGTGATCCCCAACAGCGATGGCGCCGGGATCGTCGACCAGGTCGGCGAAGACGTCACGCAATTGAGGGTCGGCCAGCGCGTCTGGCTGTTCAACGGCCAGCGCAACGGCCGCGCCTTCGGCACCGCGGCGGAATACATCGCACTCGCCGAGCATCTGGTGACGCCACTGCCGGACAGTCTTTCCTACGCCGCGGGCGCCACGCTCGGAATTCCCGGGATGACGGCGTGGTGCTGCCTGTTCTGCGATGGTCCGATTGCGGGAAAAACCGTGCTGGTCACCGGCGGCGCCGGCGCGGTCGGCCACTACGCCGTGCAACTTGCAAAATGGGGCGGCGCAAAAGTGATCGCGACCGTCAGTTCGGAAACGAAGGCCGAACAGGCGCGGCTTGCCGGCGCCGATCTCGTCATCAACTACCGCAATGATGACGTCATCGCCAAAGTGCTGGCCTTCACCGGCGGGCGCGGCGTCGACCGCGTGGTCGACGTCGATTTTGGCGGCAACATCGCCATCACGCTGAAATTGATGGCAATGAATTCGACCATCGCGGTTTACGCCACCAACGGCAATCGCACGCCGCTGGTCCCGATGCGTGACCTGATGGAGAAATGCATCGCACTGCGCGCGCTGGTGCTGTTCGCACTGCCGCCGCCGCTGCTGGCCGCAGCCCAGGCCGACATCACAAAATGGCTCACGGCGGGCAAGCGCATTCACAATGTGGCCGGCGAATTTGCGCTCGCGGACACCGCGCAGGCGCATCTGGCGGTGGAAAAGGGCGACAAGCTCGGCACCGTCATTGTCGATTGCGCGCGGTGAAGAACGCCAAATCATAAGGGAAGCGCCGGATGCACTGGACTGTAGGCAAGGTCAAGATCACCAAGGTAGTCGAGCTCGAGACCGTCGGCAGCACCCGCTTCATCCTGCCGCTCGCGACCAACGAAGAGATCCAGAAGCTGCCCTGGCTGATCCCGCATTTCGCCAACGAAGAGGGCCGGCTCAAGATGTCGATTCACTCGCTGCTGGTGGAGACGCCATCGCGGCGGATCATCGTCGACACCGGATTGGGAAACGACAAGCAGGGCCGCAACGTACCGACCTGGAACAACCGCCAGGACCCGTTCCTCGACACATTGACGGCCGCAGGCTTTGCGCCTGACAGCATCGATACGGTGCTGTGCACGCACCTGCATGTCGACCATGTCGGCTGGAACACCAGGCTGGTCGGCGGCCAGTGGGTGCCGACCTTTGCCAACGCCCGCTACGTGTTCGGCAGAGGCGAGTTCGAGCACTGGCGCGACCACAGCGAGGAGCCGGCCCATCTGGCCGTGTTCAATGATTCCGTCAAACCGATCGCGGATGCCGGCAAGGCCGACCTCGTGGCCAGCGACGCCAGGCTTTCGGACGAGATCACCCTGATCCCGACGCCCGGCCACAGCCCCGGCCATATGAGCATCCACATCAAGTCCGACGGCCAGGAGGGGCTGCTCACCGGCGACGTCGCCCATCATCCCTGCCAGATGGCCCATCTCGACTGGTCGTCAACCGCGGATTCCGACCCCAAACAGTCGGCCGTGACGCGGCGCGAGCTGTTCGGACGTTTTGCCGACACCCCGACGCTCGTGATCGGCGGGCACTTCAATGCCGGCCATATCAAGCGCGAGGGGGATGCGTTCAAGTTCATCGCGCTGGGGTGAACCCTACGAATTAAGAGACCTGCAATGCGGGACGCTTCCGTGGTTGAATTTCCCCGCCCGCTGTTCCATGAAGCATTCCAAGTAAATAAACCCCTGAGGGAGCAGTACAATGAAGCTTGTTCGTTACGGCGCGCTTGGCCAGGAAAAGCCCGGCCTGATCGATAAATCCGGCCAGCTGCGCGATCTTTCCGCGCATGTGAAAGACCTCGACGGCGAGGCCTATGCGCCCGCTTCGCTGGCCAAGCTTGCCGCATTGGATCCCTCAAAACTTCCCGCCGTCGACGGCAAGCCGCGCTTTGGTGCGCCGGTCACCGGCATCTCCAAATTCGTCGCGATCGGCCTCAACTATGTCGATCACGCCAAGGAAACCGGCAATCCGATCCCGCCCGAGCCGATCTTCTTCTTGAAGGCGAACACCTCGCTGAGCGGCCCGAACGACGCGATCGAAAAGCCGCGCGAGTCCAAGAAGCTCGACTGGGAAGTCGAGATCGCCGCCATCATCGGCACCCGCGCCAAATATGTCAGCGAGGCCGACGCGCTCAATCACGTCGCCGGCTACTGCGTCTGCAACGACGTCTCCGAGCGTTACTTCCAGCAGGAGCGCGGCGGCCAATGGACCAAGGGCAAGTCGCACGACACGTTCGGCCCGGTCGGCCCGTGGCTGGTGACCAAGGATGAAATCGCCGACGTGCAGAAGCTGTCGATGTGGCTCGACGTCAACGGCAAGCGCTGCCAGACCGGATCGACCTCGACCATGATCTTCACCATGGCCAAGTGCATCGCCTATGTCTCGACCTTCCTCACGCTGCTGCCCGGCGACATCATCACGACCGGCACGCCCCCCGGCGTCGGCGCCGGCATGAAGCCGCCGCAATTCCTCAACGTCGGCGACGTCGTCACCCTCGGCATCGAGGGCCTCGGCGAACAACGGCAGCAAGTCATCGAGGCGTGAGGCTGGGAGCGCGCGTTACACACTCGTCGTCATGCCCGGCCTTGTGCCGGGCATCCACGTCTTAGCGCTGTGGCTGAAAAGTAAGACGTGGATGGCCGGGACAAGCCCGGCCATGACGGAGAATAGGAACAAAGAGGATCTCAAAGCATGAAACTCAGCTTCTCTCCCGCCTCGCCATTCGCCCGCAAGGTCCGCATCGCCGCGATCGAGACCGGGCTGATCGACAAGATCGAGTTCATTTCGGCGACGGTGGCGCCCGGCACGGCCAACGAGGAATATTCGAAGATCACGCCGCTGAAGAAGCTGCCGGTGCTGATCCTGGACAATGGCGACGTCATTCTCGATTCCTACGTCATCGTTGAATATCTCGACGAGCTTGCCGGCGGCGGCAAGCTGATCCCGGCCTCAGGCCCGACGCGCTGGCAGGTCAAGTCGGATCATTCCCTGCTGCAGGGAATGCTCGATGCCATGCTGCTGTGCCGCTACGAGGGCATGGTGCGTCCGCAGGAATTGCGGTGGAAAGCCTGGTCCGACGACCACTGGAACCGGGCGTGGACCGGGATGGCGCGGTTCGAGAACAAGCCCGACGTATTGTCGCGGCCGTTCGACATCGTGCAGATCGGCCTCGTCTGCGTGCTCGGCTACGCCGATTTCCGTTTCGCCGATTGCGGCTGGCGCAAGGCGTTTCCGAAGCTCGACGCGTTCCATCAGAAGATGCTGGAGCGGCCGTCGGTGAAAATCTCGGTGCCGCCGCCGGCGTAACCTAAGGAGACGGCAACATGCGTGAGGGCGGCAGGAGATTGCGGCGCTTCGGCATCGCTGCCGTGCTCCTGCTGGACGTGGCCGCAAGCGCAGGGACAAACCGGCATGGCATGCGGAACGCCCACCACCCTCGACGATGGCTGGGCCATCGCCTCTCCCGAAAGCGTCGGCCTCGACGGCGCGCGGCTCTGCACCATCGCAGCGCGGCTGAAGGAAACGCAGGCCAACGTCCACGCCGTGGTCATCCTCCGCCACGGCAAGCTGGTGTTCGAACAATATTTCGCCGGCTATGACGAGCCCTGGGGCCAGGGCGGCGGCCAGCACGCGTTCGACGCCAGCACCAGGCACGACATGCGCTCGGCCTCGAAGAGCGTGATCTCGCTCTTGGTCGGCATCGCGATCGAGCGCAAGCTGATCGCGAGCGCGGACGAGCCCGTCGTCAAATTCTATCCGGAATATGCTTCCGTCAAATCGCCGGGCTGGGACCAGGTCACGCTGCGCCATCTGCTGACGATGTCGTCCGGCATGCAATGGGACGAGAACCGCGCCTGGAATGATCCGAAGAACGACGAGCCGCATCTCGGCAGCGAGAGCGACCCGATCCGCTATATCCTGTCGAAGCCGATCGCAAAGCCGCCGGACGTCGTGTGGACCTATAATGGCGGCGGGACGGACTTGCTCGGCAATATCCTCGAACGCGTCTCCGGCAAGCCGCTGGAAGCGTTCGCGCGCGAGGTTCTGTTCCAGCCGCTGGACATTACCGACGTGGAATGGATGACCTATGCGAAGAACGGCAAGATCGCCTCCGCCGTCGGTCTTCGCATGCGACCGCGCGATGCCGCCAAGCTCGGCCAGCTCATGCTCAATCGCGGCACGTGGGGCGGCAAACAGATCATCTCGCCCGAATGGATCGCGCAATCGGTGCGGCCGCGCTTTCAGGCGATCGGCTATTTCAGCGGGCTGTTCTTCTATGGCCAGCAATGGTGGATGGGCCGTTCGATCGCGCAGCAAGAGGAAGTGAAATGGATTGCCGCGATGGGCCTCGGCGGCCAGCGGCTTTTCATCGTGCCCGACCGCGACCTTGTGGTGATGACGACTTCCGGGCTTTACTTTCGGCCGGGCCAGGGTGACGGCGCACTCGACATGATGGCGAACTACATCCTTCCCGCCGTTCGCGACAGCAAGAACAAGGAAAAACCATGAGCCTGAAATTCACCGTCGGCGATCTCACCATTCACCGCATCATCGAGCAGGAAACCACCTTCGTGCCGGCGCTGGAGATGCTGCCGGGACTGACGCCGGAAGTGCTGGCGGAAAACCGCGGCTGGATGCAGAAGGCCGGCGCGCTCGACGCCGAGGACGTGCTGATCCTGTGTTTCCAGTCCTACATCGTGAAGACGCCGCACCACACCATCCTGATCGACAGCTGCATCGGCAATGACAAGCCGCGGCCGCTGCGTCCGAAATGGAACATGAAGACCGACGACACTTATATCCGAGGGCTTGCCGCGGCGGGATTTTCGGTCGGCGATATCGACTATGTCATGTGCACGCATCTGCATGTCGACCATGTCGGCTGGAACACGCGGCTGGAAAACGGCCGCTGGGTGCCGACCTTCCCGAAGGCGCGTCACATTTTCGGCAAGGCCGAATTTGACTACTGGACCGAGACGCACGCCAAGACGCCAGTGCCGCCGTTCGGCGACAGCGTGTTGCCGGTGGTCGAAGCCGGACAAGCCGAGATCGTGCGCGACGATTTTGCGATCGGCGACCACGCGCGCCTGTTGCCGACGCCGGGCCACACCCCCGGCCATCTCGCCTTCACCTTCGGCCGCGGCAAGGACGATGCGGTATTCTCGGGCGATCTGATGCACTCGCCGCTGCAGACGCGCTACCCGGAGATGTCGGTCAAGTTCGACGTCGACCAGGCGCAGGCGGGCGTCACGCGCCGCAGTTTCCTCGAACGCTATTGCGACACCGACACGCTGTGCTGCACCGCGCATTTCCCCTCACCGTCCGTGGGGAAAATCCGCCGCGCCGGCAACGGGTTTACCTGCGAGGCGATATGACCGCGCCCATCGAAACACCCGCCTTCGAAACCCTCGCGCTGGAGCGAGTGGACGAGCACGTGACGATCGTACGGCTGAACCGGCCGGACGCCTCCAATGCGCTCAACACCCAGATGGGCCGCGATCTCGTGCGCTGTTTCGAGGATGTCGCGCTCGATCCGGCCAATCTGCGCTGCATCGTCCTGACCGGCTCCGGCGACAAGGCCTTTTGTGCGGGCGGCGACCTGAAAGAGCGCCGCGGCATGACCGACGAGCAATGGACGCGCCAGCACGTCATCTTCGAGCGGATGGTGCGGGCGCTGATCGACTGCCCGGTCCCGATCATCGGCGCCGTCAATGGCGCGGCCTATGGCGGCGGCTGCGAGATCGCCGGCGCTTGCGATTTCCTCTACGCCGCCGAAACCGCACGCTTTGCGCTGACCGAGGTCACGCTCGGCATCATGCCCGGCGGCGGCGGCACGCAAACCCTGCCCCGCGCGGTCGGCGAGCGCCGCGCCAAGGAATTGATATTGACCGGCAAACCGTTTACGGCAGCGCAGGCGCGCGACTGGGGGCTTGTGAACGAAGTGTTTCCGCAAGCCGATCTATTGCCGGAAGCGCTGGCGACCGCGTCGCTCATTGCCCGCAACGCGCCGATCTCGGTCCGTCAAGCAAAGCTTGCGATCCACCGCGGCCTGCAGTCATCGCTGCGCGACGGCCTCGCGCTCGAGATCGAGGCCTATAACCGGATGGTCCCGACCGAGGACCGCCGCGAAGGCGTACTGGCGTTCAACGAGAAGCGCCCGCCGAACTTCAAGGGGCGGTAGACCAGGATCTCAAAGAGCCAGCATCGCGTCGCTTTGATCTTAGCCTGCTTTCGCTTCACCGGTGCAGCATGGCGTACGCGAGCACCCCGGCTACGATCCAGAACAACAAGCCGGTAAAGACACACATGATGTCGGGAGGGCGCCGCCATCCAAGCGGACCGAGCAGCCTTCTGCCAGTAGCGGCAAACAACTCTTCGAACAGCGCGCCGATCAATCCTGTGATCAGGTCAGCCATGCTTTGTGGCGCCACGCTGTTTGGACTATCCGATCGTCAGCAGTCAGCGGTTGTCGATCAAACCTACCAAGACTTCGTGGATAGGCTTCTTCAAATTGTGTTGATGGCAAAGAATCCAGAACCAATCTGCCCCTCGACCCTGATGAAAAGCGAGTTGTAAGACAAATATTCGTCGCGTTGTGCGAGTGGAGCGGTTATCATGTTCGTCGTAATCGGATAGGAGCTTTGAAGCTGATTTCACAGCGAGGGCGACGGACATGTGGCTCATACTTCTCGACGCATCTGGTTCGATGGCGGATCCATTCAGCAGCACCAGCGAGTTCGCGGCCCGCACGCGGCAAAGCAAGAGCACCGTGAAGATTGATGCCGCAAAAGAATCGCTTATTCTTCACATGCGAGGATTGGGTCAGGCGACCGAAACCGCGATCTTCGTCTTCAGAGATGAAGCCGAACTAATCTACGAAGGCCTATCGTCTCAAAACAGCAAAATAGAAGCGACGCTCGCGACCGTCAAAGCTGGGGGCGGCACGGATATTGCGGCAGCGCTTACCGCTGTGAGCCGCCACGTGGATGCTCATCCCGACCAACCCCTTATCCGGGTACTATTGACTTCGGACGGCTTATCAAGCGTCGACGCAGCCGAGTCCGCGGCCGCCGAACTCAGGAAGCGACGAGTCCCAATCGACGCCATTCTCATCGATCCGAGTGAACCAGGTGAAGAACTGATCCGGCGTGTGATCGGGGGACTCGGCAGTGTTTCCGGAGTGACTTCCGTGTCCGAACTGGGCAAGGCAATTGGCGATATCGGCGAGGAGATGCGGTCCGACGTCGCGGCTGCGGCTCAAGCCCAAACCAACCTCGATACCGCGATGCAGGCAACACCGTCCGTGGCCCCAGCGGAGGATGTCAGTTTCACCGCAGCCTATCCAGGCGAGCTCGCCCAGGACAATTGGGCCTCCTTGTTGGTGTATGTACATCTGTCGGCGCTGGGAGACGAGGCTCGCAGTCGCGCTCTGGGTCTGGGCCGGCTCAAGGGGTCCGAGGTGCTTAGTCCGTCCATGCCTGGGTCAAGCCGTTTCCCACGCGGTACCACCCTCACACTCACGCCTCGGATCGAAGACTTCGTTATCAATCCACCCGCCGCAACAATCAATTGGTACGAGGACATTGAGAGCCACGAGTTTCGGATTCGTCCAGGCCGTGCAACGTCGGGGCCAATCCTCGGCGAGGTCGAAGTCGCGGTCAGGGGCCTTCCCATTGCGCGGGTACCACTGTCGATCCTCGTTCGTCCAACCTCCGACCCGCGGCCAGGCAATAGTGAATCAAAAACAAGTGTTTGCGGGCCGTTCAAGACTGTTTTCGCGTCATACGCCCGAACGAACTTGGATGTCGTCAAGGCCTGCGCCAGCGTGTATTCCGGCCTCGGCATCTACACGGTAATCGACAAGGACGCTTTGATTGCAGGACAAGCCTGGCGTCCCGCGATCCGCGCCTTGATGGCTCGCGCAGACGCGTTCCAGCTTTTTTGGTCCAACGACTCGAGCGTTTCGCGGCCTGTTCAGGACGAAATTGTGGAAGCCATCTCGCTTCAAGGCGACCGGGGGGAAGGCTTCATACGGCCAACTTATTGGATCGAGCCACCGCCCCCTCTGCCTCCGCAACTGGCTTCGCTAAACTTCACGTTTCTGGATCTCGATTGGCTGAAAAACCCATCCACGGACCTTCCGTCGCGAAGCGACCGCGACGTCCCGCTTACCGGTGCAGCTAAAATACCCGTTGACGTTCTGCCCCTTTTGCCGGGAACCTCAATCAATGTCTGTCACGAAATCACGGCGGACACCTCCTTCGCCGTCGATTTCATCGAACAGACCACAGCGGCGCGATATTATCCGGTACCGACATTGCTTGTGGACGAATACACGGTCCGCAGTATCCGAGCGACACAAACTGTCGACTATGAACCTCTCGACCATCAGCGCCAGAAAGCCCTGCTTGATTGGTCGAGCATCATCGGCAGCATCACAGTTGCCTTCCACGTGAACACCTTCTGGGATGGCTCGGACGCGGGTGTCGCAATCGCGCAACACGCTGGACTGAACAGCACCTCATTTGAGGCCTTGCGCCGGATTTCCGAGGGACACCCGCGCTCCTGGCTTCAACCCGCCTGGGTGAGCCCTGGCAATCGCAACAAACTCAACGAGATCCTGTCCCTTCATGACGCCGCAGCGTCTGTCGTCGAGACGGCCCTGGCTGCGGACACCGCGAGCAGCAGTACGAATCTAAAAAGCTATCTGTGGAGTTCCGAAATCTGGATGGATTGGCAAGCCGAACTCGAGCCAATGGGGTTGAAGTTTTCGTTCCAATATCTGGATGCCAGCGGCGTTGCGTTCCGCAACGCCCTTCTTAAACTATGGAGGTTCATAGAGCCGGTGTTGGTCGGCTGTACGGATCGCCTCGAACCTCCAGCCCTACCCAGCCGTTTCCAGTCCGCCGTCCACATCGCCGACGCAATAATCCACGCGCTAAAGGGGCAGTTCGCAACAACGATCGATTTTATCTTGCGCGAGCTGGACGCAGGCGTGGGATGGCGCTCCGCTCACGCAGAGTTGCTGAACCTCGATTTGCCGGGTGTTGAGCCGGAGCAAAAATTCTTCGCATTCGCAGACGTCTTCTTCGGTGCAATAACTACGGTGTTGAAACAGCGAATCCGAGAGGCCGGGGATGAAACCGTTCAGGTCGGCTATACCATTCCAATGCCGGCATGGCGGCGAATAGAGGCCCTGGGCCTGCGCAACAACCTAACCGCCTCGGAAACCGAATCTTACGACATGGAGGGTGGCAAAGATGCCAAGCTCAACGGTCCGATCAGTGGTTTCATCGAATTGCTAAACGTTGCATGGGCCCGGGCAAGAGCCATTCTCAGCGGTCGAATCCGGGTCGATCGCTTCATCGCGAGCGACGTGCCGACCTACGGCATTTTTGCTCCAGCCAAGGTTGCAAAGGTTGACGCAGACTTGCAAGCCAGGATGCTGGAATGGGGCTTACGCAGCGAACTGATGTTACCAAACACCGACCGCGTTCTGCTTTGCGGCAATGCGCTCGACGATTTTCGTGCTACGCTCACGAAGCACCAAAAACAGAACGTCGCCCGACTGTTTCTTCGCAGCATTCTCGTCCACGAACACTTCCATGCGTTCCTGGAGACCGCGCCCATGAGCAATGGGAAGCCGCCTCCCGGACCGAATTTTCTGGAGCAATGGAATGCCGCGAAGCCCGTTAACGAAGCTCTCGCTGCCTGGATGCAGGTCCACATGGCCCGCGACAATCAGCCGTTGTCCTCAATGATCGGGCAGTACGTCAGCGCCGGCTCCTATCCTGAATGGCCCTATGCCGGAGCAGAGACAATCGAAACCGTCTACCAGAAGGATGGAATTGAGGAGATTAGAAACCTCATAGGCAAGCTGAGGACTGATCCACCATTGGCGATTGCATGGATGGAGAAGCACGCAAAGCAGCGCCTTAATTGAGGTCGCTGTACGCAGCAACTTTCGGCGTGGCCGCCGAGTCACCCCGAGCACCGGGCACTGCCCAAGAGCGACGCTAACAGCTATTCTCAATCGAACAGGTTCGGCGTGTGGTTCACGACAGCGCCTTCGATCGCCAGCATCTTCAATTTCGTCACCACGCCGCCATTGGCGGAGAAGCCGCCCGGCTTGTTGCCCGCCGCCAGCACGCGGTGACAGGGCACCACGATCGGACAGGGGTTGCGGCCGAGCGCCTGGCCGACGTCGCGCGATAGCTCGACACCGCCGAGCTTTTTCGCGATATCGCCATAGGTCATGGTCTTGCCCGGCGGAATGGTGCGCGCGATGTCGTAGACGCCGCGGTTGAATTCGGGCACGCCGTCGAGGTCGAGCACGACGTCCGCCAGGTCGTTCGGCTTGCCGGCCAACAGCTCGACAATCCCCTCGATGGCGGACTGCACCTTGGCTGGCGGCTGCGCCTCGTCGATGTCGCCATGGCGCTGCTGCAGGCGGGTGCGGGTCTTCTTCTCGTCGCCCATCGGCAGTTGCACCGACACAATGCCGCGCTCGCCCCACACGATCCCGCAGCGGCCGATCGGGGTGTCGAATATCGCAAATTGCTGTTCGGTCATGATCTCGCTCCAGATCCTCTCGCTCCGATAGTTTGAGCTTGATGCTGGTCTCAAATCTAGGCTTGGAGATTGTTGCTATCCACCCGAAACCTGAGGGAACTTGACGGCATAAACAACTTCCGATGATGTGGGATATTCACCGCGCCATTCAATGGCCCCGCCCCGCACACCGAGCCCCGTATGCAGACCCTCCCCGTCAACGGCTTCGACATGGCCTATCTCGAGGCCGGTGACGGCCCGCCGCTGGTGTGCGTGCACGGCTCGCTGTGCGACTTCCGGATCTGGTCGTCGGTGATGGGGCTGCTGTCGAAAAAACACCGCGTGATCGCGCCGTCGTTGCGGCACTTCTTCCCGGATCATTGGGACGGAATCGGCGATACCTATTCGATCGCGCAGCATGTCGATGACGTGATCGGCTTCATCGAGCAACTGAACCTCGGACCGGTCGATCTGATGGGCCACTCCCGCGGCGGGCACATCGCGTTTCGCGTCGCCCAGCGCCGGCCGGACCTGTTGCGCAAACTGATCCTGGCCGAGCCCGGCGGCGAACTCGACGCCTCGCTCGATCCCGCCTACAAGCCCGGCCCCTCCCCAATCGCGGCCCGGATTGCGGCCTCCGCGGAAGTCATCGCCAAGGGGGATATCGATGGCGGGCTTGCCATCTTCATCGACGCGCTGGAAGGCCCCGGCGCCTGGAAGCGCCTGCCGGCGACGCCAAAGCAATTGCTGCGCGACAACGCCACCACGCTGATCGGCCAGATGCGCGACGCGCGCCCGCCCTTCTCCAGGGCGGATGCCGAAGCGATCAAGACGCCGACGATGTTCATCGGCGGCGCCAACACCCGGGGCGCGATTCCGCTGGTGCTGCGCGCGCTCGCCGCGAACGTTGCGGGGTCGCGCACCGAGATGATCCCCCGCACCACGCATCCGATGTTCGAACAGGCGCCACAGAAATATTGCGAGATCGTGCTCGCGTTCCTGGCAGAGGCTTGATCCCATGCAGACGCTTACCGTCAACGGCTATGACATCGCCTATCTCGACGTCGGAAAGGGCCGGCCGCTCGTCTGCGTCCACGGCACGCTCGGCGATTTCCGCACCTGGTATCCGGTGCTCGGGCCGCTGTCGAAAAAACACCGCGTGATCTCGCTCAGCCTGCGGCACTTCTTCCCGGAGCACTGGGACGGCGTCGGCAACGACTATCTGATGGCGCAGCACGTCTCCGACGTCATCGGCTTCATCGAGCAACTGAAACTCGGTCCCGTTGACCTGATGGGACATTCCCGCGGCGGACATATCGCCTTTCGCGTCGCCGAGCAGCGGCCGGATCTATTGCGCAAGCTGGTGCTCGCCGAGCCCGGCGGCGACCTCGACGCCACGCTCAGTTCAGCCGGTGCGGGCCCGGGTTCGTCGGCGATTGCGGCGCGGATTCCGGCCGCGGTGGAGAAAGTCAAAAGCGGCGATATCGACGGCGCGCTTGACCTGATCGTCGACATGATCGATGGCGAGGGCACCTGGAAGCGGCTGCCGGCTGCGCCCAAACAGCAGCTCCGCGACAATGCGTTCACGCTGATCGGCCAGGTCGGCGAGAGGCGCCGGCCGTTTTCACGCAGCGAAGCGGAATCGATTGGGATGCCGACCTTGCTGATCGGCGGCGGCGACACCCAGGGCTCGCTGGCGCAGATCTGGCGCGTGCTGGCGCAGCATATTCCGGGCGCCAAAACCGCCGTGATCCCCGGCGCCCGCCACTGGATCTTCGATCAGGCGCCGCAGGAATACTCCGAGGCTGTGATGGAGTTCCTGGCGGCGTGAGCGCTGCCAGTTGATCACTTTTCATCGAGACGCCATGCGCCGTCCCAATCGGCGGCCGGCGGGCTGGCCTGAAGTTCACCGATGCGTTTGATGAATACCCCGGACGGACCGTCGGCGGGGACCGCTTCGAGCCCGGCGCTGAAGGCGTGGCGCGCGTCGTCCCAACGGCGCTCGCGATAGGCGGCGAGCCCTTTCGAATAGCTGTCCAGCAGCGACACCTGCTCCGACGTGAGTTCGTCCTCGCGCCCGATGATCTCGAACACCGTCTCCGGCTGGCTCTGGCCGACCACGACCAGGCGGTCGATCTCGCGAAACGCCAATCCGTCACCGGCTGCGGCGATGGTCGGCGCCGAGACCAGGCAATGGCTGCCATAGGCCTTGTTGGCGCCCTCCAGCCGCGACGCCAGATTCACCGCGTCGCCCATCACCGTGTAGCTCATCATGAATTCCGAACCGATGCTGCCGACCAGCACCTCGCCGGTCGCAACGCCGATACGGACGTCGCAGTCGCTCGGCACCGTGCGCACGCCGAGCAATTCGGGAAGCTCCGTCCGCAACGCCGTCCCGCGGCGGGCCATGTCGATCGCGGCCAGACAGGCCAGCCGCGCCTGTTCGCCGTCTTCGTTGAATGGTGGACCCCAATAGGCCATGATCGCGTCGCCGATATATTTATCGATGATGCCGTGATGGTTGCGGATCGGCCCCGACATCGTCGACAGGTAATGGTTCATCACCTTGACCAGCCCCTGCGGCGTCATGCCCGTGCTGAGGCTGGTGAATCCCTTCATGTCGCAGAACAGCACCGTCATCACGCGGCGCTCGCCGTCGGTTGCGGTCTGCGCCTGCCGGTCGATCAACCCCGCGACAACGCGCGGGTCGATATAGCGGCCGAAGGTTTCGCGCATCTTCTCCTTGTGGCGCAATTGTTCGACCATGTTGTTGAACGCGGACGTGAGCTGGCCGATCTCGTCGCGCGTGGTGACATCGATCGATCCATCGAGACGGCCGGCCTCGACGGCGCGGGTGCCCTCCAGCAACCGCCGCACGGGCCGGGTAATCCCGGTGCTGATGAAGATCGCGAACATCAATCCCAGTATAGCTGCAAGCCCGGTCAGGATCGCGGAGATCACGATCGTCTTTTGCTGGTCGCGCATCGTCACCACGGCATCGCTGCGAACTTGCGTCAGCATGTCCTTCCTGATGTCCTCGACCTTCTGATTGAACTCGTCGCGCAGCTGATCGGCCCGTGCCACGATGGCCTGGGCCTCGGTGAATTTGCGTGCCTCCAGCAGCGGCAGCAGGCGCAGATATTCCTCCCGCATGTAGCGGCGCAGATCGCCGTTGGCATTTTCGATGCGAGTGTCGATCCGGCCAAGTCCGGCGTTGTCGGAAGCCGTGGAGGTATCTTCGATGATAGCGTTGATCAGCTTGCGCGCGGCCTTCGCCTCCTCGTCAATATCCTGTCCTTTCGCCTCATAGGTCTTCTGGCGCTCGGCAAAGCCGGCCTCATCCGGCGGCGTCTGCATCCGGGCGATCACCATGCGGCGCAACGCCAGCGCCTGCTCCAGCGAGCGGACATTCATCCGCGCCAGATGTCCGTAGGCCTCGACATATTTGGTTGAGAGTTCGTCGAGCTGATGGGCGACCTTTCGCGTCATCACCGTCGACAAAACCGATGTGATCGCCATCAGGACGATCAGCCCGACCGCGATGGCAAGGATTCGCTTCCTGATCGACGGTCGCAACATGGCTCGGGGCTCTGACATAACGGGCACCGGAATGGATGACTGAGGCAAACGAAAAAGCCCGGCCGATCGGGATCGGCCAGGCTTGTTCTTTAGCTCGCGCAGGTAAATTAAGCACGAGCGGGCGCACTGGAATTGAGGCCAATGTCCGGGGATTCCGGGCCGGCCCCCGGCGTAACCGCCCCTCAGACCTTCCAGACACCCACGGGCTGGCGCACGGCGACGTTGAGTCTGTTCCAGACATTGATGTTGGCGATCGCCAGGACCAGCGCTGCAAGCTCCTGCTCGTCGAAATGCTTGTCGGCCTCATTCCAGATCGCATCCGGCACCGGATCGGCGCGGTCGCTGATGCGGGTCAGCGCTTCCGTCAGCGCCAATGCGGCCCGCTCGCCTTCCGTGAAGTAAGGCGTGTCGTGCCAGGCCGCGACCGCGAACAGCCGCTCATCGGTCTCGCCGGCTTTCTTGGCGATCTTGGGGTGCATGTCGACGCAAACGCTGCAGCCGTTGATCTGGCTGGCGCGCAGATGCACCAGCTCGAGCAGCTTTTCCGGCAAGCTGTTCTTGGTCAGTTCGCCGAGCGAGTGCAGCGCCTTCATGGCGTCGGGAACGACCATGACTGGGTGGTTCATTCGAGCCTGCATCATTTCTCTCTCCATCCGTTGGTTAGGTTTTGACGTGACCGCGCCGATTTTCTGTCACACCGGCGGGGTTTCGTTCGTCATAGCCATGACGAGACACGACATGGGAATGTGACCGATGGACGAGAAAAAGTTTCTGGCTGAGAAATTCGAGGCCAACCGGGCCCATCTGAGGGCGGTGGCCTACCGCATGCTGGGATCGACCGCTGAGGTCGACGATGCCGTGCAGGAGACCTGGTTGCGCCTTGGCCGTACCGATACCGGTGCGGTCGAAAACCTCGGCGGCTGGCTCACCACGGTGGTCGCCCGCGTCTGCCTCGACATGCTGCGGTCGCGCAAATCGCGGCGCGAGGAACCGATGGGCCCGGATGTGGCGGAACCCATCGCCCACGACGAACACGAGGGCGATGCTGATATGGCCGATTCCGTCGGCGCGGCGCTGCTCGTGGTGCTGGAGACGCTGGCGCCGGCCGAACGGCTGGCCTTCGTGCTGCACGACATGTTCGCCGTTCCCTTTGAGGAGATCGCGCCGATCGTCGGCCGCACGCCCGCCGCAGCGAGGCAACTCGCCAGCCGCGCCCGCCGCCGGGTGCAGGGCACCCCGCCCGCGCCGGACGCCGATTTCAGCCGGCAGAAACAGATCGTCGATGCATTCCTGGCGGCCTCGCGCGGCGGTGACTTCGAAGGGCTGCTCGCGGTGCTGGATCCTGACGTGGTGTTCCGTGCCGACCAGGCCGCCCAGCGGCTGGGTTCGCTGCCGGAAATCCGCGGTGCTGCGGCGGTGGCCGAAACTTTCAAGGGCCGCGCCCAGGCCGCAAGGCCCGCGCTGGTCGATGGTGCGCTGGGGGTCGCCGTCGTCCTCGGCGGCGAAATGCGCATCGTGCTGCGGCTGACCATCAGCGGCGAGCGGATATCGGCGGTGGACGCGGTGGCGGACGCGGAAGCGATCGGCACGTTCGATGTGGAGGTGCTCTAAGTCCGAGCGCAACTACCGGAAGGAGCGGTTCGGACCTGCGCCACCCCTTCTACGCTATTCCTTCTGCCAGCAACCGGCGCATGACCTCCGGGTCACGTTCGATTGCCAACAACAGCGCCCGGGCCGGTGCATCCGGCGTGCTTCGACGCTGCTCCCAATCGCGCAGCGTGGTGATCGGAAGGTGGAAGGCCTCAGCAAATTGCATCTGCGTCATGCCGAGGCGTTGTCGAAGCACCTTTACGCGCGACACCCGGCGCATCCCGGACAGTTGCTCTGGCGTGAGCGGCTGGGCGTCGGGATCGGACAGTGCAGCGGCCACGACTTCCTCATCGGTCACGGCATCGAGTCGCGTCCAATCGGTATCGCTCCGAGGCGATGTGCTACCAGGCTTCGTGGTCACCCGCGTAGTACCGGTCTTGTTCATGTCGTGTGGCTTTCGGGCCGATATAATTCTGCAGCTATCTTCGCCACGCAGTGTGATCACAAACAGGACGTTGCTACGAGCCATTCCGATGACCTGAACTCGCTCCTCTTCGTATACGAACCGGGTGTCGACTTCTTCCAAACGGTTCGCATCTTCGAGGGCAGCAATCGCATCCGCAAAGTCCACGCCGTGCTTGCGAAGGTTCTCAGCGGCTTTGCCATTGTCCCATTCATACTGCACACAGGAGACAGTACCGGATACCGGTAGTCCACGCAATCTGCGCGGCTTTCGGCAAGGCCAGCGGCCCTCTTGACCTGGTCACCTGCCGGGAGTATCCATACCGAATACGGAATTCCGTATTCCTCTTTGGACAGCCGGCATGATCCCGTTAGATCCGCTCCCCAACCTGATCGACCAGGTCTATGCCCGGATCCTCGAGGCGATCATCGACCGCACGCTGCCGCCGGGGCAGCGCATCACCCAGAACGAGCTGGCCGAGAAGCTTGGCGTATCGCGCCAGCCGGTTTCCCACGCCCTTCATCTGCTGCACCGTCAGGGCCTGGTGGCCGAGAGCGGCCGCCGCGGCTTTGAGGTCACCGAACTCGACCCGGCGCGTATCCGCCAGCTCTACGAGGTCCGCGGGGCCATCGACGCCCTGGCAGCACGGCTTGCCGCCGGACGCGTGAAGACCGACACGGCCGGACGGGCGGCGCTGGAAGCGGCCTTGGAGGCCGGCCGGACCATCGGCCAAGGCACCCCGCTGGCGCGGCTGATTGCGCTCGACGTCGACTTTCACAGCGCGATCTACCGCCTCGCAGGGAACCCTGCGATCGAGGAAATGATCGCGCCGCAATGGCCGCACATGCGCCGCTCGATGGCCACCGTGCTGGCCGAACTCGATTACCGCGACAGCGCCTGGAGCGAACACGAGGCGATCGCCGTGCAGATTCTGGCCGGCAATGCTGGGGAAGCCGAGGCTGCGGCGTTGGCGCATGCGCAGACGGCAGGACGGATGACGGAGGAAAGACTGAGGGCGACGAGCAAGGCGGCGTAGCAGCAGGGAATCCTCATCCCTGCATAACGGCTCCGCCGTTATTGCTGGAGGAGCGGCAAAGACGCGTCTCGAAGGATGGGCCGGCAGCCTCATGGTTCGAGACGCGCGAAGACGCGCTCCTCACCATGAGGGAGAGAAACAAAACAAAGGGAGAGACGACATGAAACTCATGCAAGAGCAGATCGACTATTTCAACCGCGAAGGCTGGCTGTTCCTGCCCGAGCTGTTCAGCCCCGAGGAAGTGGCCTATCTCGCCCGCGAGGCTGTCAGCATCTATGACGCCGACCGGCCCGAGGTGTGGCGCGAGAAGAGCGGTGCGCCGCGTACCGCCTTTGCGGCGCATCTCTACAACGAGGCGTTCGGCGCGCTCGGTGCGCATCCGCGCATGATCGAGCCGGTCGAGCAGGTGTTCGGCGAAAAAGTCTACATGCATCAATACAAGATCAACGCCAAATCCGCCTTCACCGGCGATGTCTGGCAATGGCATCAGGATTACGGCACCTGGAAGCGCGACGACGGCATGCCGCAACCCCGCGCGATGAATATCGCGATCTTCCTCGACGAGGTGATGCCGATCAACGGTCCCCTGATGCTGGTGCCCAAGAGCCAGCACGCCGGCGACTTGCAGGCCTCGCACGATCTCGAGACCACCTCCTATCCGCTGTGGACGCTGGACGAGGCCACGGTGACGAGGCTGGTGAAGGAAGGCGGCATCGTCGCGCCGACCGGCAAGGCCGGCGGCATGCTGATGTTCCACGGCAATCTGGTGCACGGTTCGGCCGGCAACATCACGCCCTACCCGCGCAAGATCGTCTATCTGACGCTGAATGCGGTCTCCAATTACATCCGCACCCCGACGCGGCCGGAATATATCGCCCATCGCGATTTCACGCCGATCCAGACCGTCGATGACGACGCGCTGTTGCGATTGGCGCGGGCGCATCGCCAGGCGGCGTAGGCCACTCTCGTGCCCCGGACGCCGCGCAGCACCATCAGCGCGTTTACGCGCGTCTTCGACGCGCTATGGTGATGCGCTGCTGAGCCGGGGCCCGTACTTGAACCAAGCCCGGTTATCTCCATGGGTCCCGGCTCTGCGGAGCAGCGTGAAGAACGCTGCACCGCGTCCGGGACACGCCAACTTTCGGATTTGCCATGAATCTCCACCACCTCCTCCAGGCCCGCCATGCCGCCGGCAAACCGGTTCGCGTCGCGCTGATCGGCGCCGGCAAGTTCGGCTCGATGTTCCTGGCACAGGTGCCGCACACGCCTGGACTCGAGGTGCCGCTGATTATCGATCTCGACCGCGACCGCGCGCGCGAGGCGTGCCGTACCGTCGGCTGGGACCAGGAACGGATCGCACGGACCGCCTTCACCGATGACGGCCTGCGCGCGATCGCCAGCGGCGCGATGGATGTCGTGGTGGAGGCGACCGGCAATCCGGCCGTCGGCATCCGGCATGCGCGCGCGGCGATTGCGGCCGGCAAGCATGTCGTAATGGTCAATGTCGAGGCCGATGTGCTGGCAGGTCCGCTGCTGGCGGAGGAAGCCCGCAAGGCCGGCGTGGTCTATTCGCTGGCCTATGGCGATCAGCCGGCGCTCACATCAGAGATGGTGGACTGGGCGCGCGCCACGGGGTTTCGCGTCGTCGCCGCCGGCAAGGGTACAAAGTATCTGCCGGCCTATCACGACGTGACGCCGGAAGGCGTCTGGGGCCATTACGGCCTCACCGCGGATGAGGCGCAATCGGCGGGCATGAATCCGCAGATGTTCAACTCGTTTCTCGACGGCACCAAATCCGCCATCGAGATGGCGGCGATCGCCAATGCGTGCCAGCTCGACGTGCCGACCGACGGCTTGCTGTTTCCGCCTTGCGGCGTCGACGACCTGCCGCATGTGATGCGGCCGCGCGACAAAGGCGGCGTGCTCGAGAAATCCGGCGTGGTCGAAGTGGTGTCGTCGCTGGAGCGTGACGGCAGGGCGGTGTTTCGCGATCTGCGCTGGGGCGTTTACGTCGTGCTGGAAGCACCGAACGATTATGCCGCGGACTGTTTCAAGCAGTACGGGCTGAAGACCGACGCATCGGGGCGGTTTGCTGCGATGTACAAGCCGTATCACCTGATCGGACTGGAGCTGAACATCTCGATCCTGTCGGCGGCGTTGCGCAATGAGCCGACCGGGCAACCGCATGGTTTTCGCGGCGATGTCGCGGCGGTCGCGAAACGCGACCTGCGCGCCGGCGAAATGCTCGACGGCGAAGGTGGCTACACGGTATGGGGCAAATTGATGCCGGCAGCCGCCAGCCTCAAAGCCGGCGCGCTGCCGATTGGTCTCGCCCATCGCGTCAAGCTGAAGAACAACGTCGCCCATGGCGCCGTGGTGCGCTGGAGCGACGTCGAGGTCGATGAAGGCAATGACACCATCAAGACGCGGAAGGCGATGGAAGCGAAGTTCGGGGCGGCGGGTAATACGTAGATTGGGTCACGCCTGCTTCCGCCGGCAAACCGCCTCGATGTTGTGGCCGTCGGGATCGAGCACGAACGCGCCGTAGTAATCTTCATGATAATGCGGGCGCAGCCCCGGCTGCCCGTTGTCGCGTCCCCCGGCTGCGAGCGCGGCCTGGTGAAATCGGTCCACGGTTTCCCTGTCCTGGGCCACAAAGGCGACGTGGCTGCCGGTTTGCGACGCGTTTTTCTCGCCGATCCAGAAGAATGCCTTGCGATCGGCTCCATAGCCGGCGGCGGTTGGACCGTCAGCGTACAAGCGCTCGATGCCGAGCGGGCGAAGCGCGTGATCGTAGAATTTCCTTGACCGCTCGATATCGCTGACGCCCAGCGAGACGTGATCCAGCATTGCAGCCTCCTGATTATCTCGACGATTCATGACGGCATCTGGCGCGGATCGGCGCAGCCTCCGAATTTGCTACGGCAGCAAGCGGCTCGATCGCGCGATGCCAAACCATTTCCGGAACATCACCTCGGTATCCATCATCTCCGTAAAGCCGGCCTGGTTGATCTTCACGGTCGAGACGATCGAGGGCGGCCCCGACTGGGTGTGGCCATAGCGCATGCTGTAATCGGCGTACTGGAACGAAAGGCCGACAAATTCTTCAAGGCCGGGCGAAATCAGATTGTGCTTGCGTCGCAGCTCGTCCCACGGCGCGATCCATTTGGGATACTCGCGCGCCAGCGACAGCGCCACGGCATTGCCCGGCTTCATCTCAAGCGCGTCTGCAATCGCCGGCCAGACATTCTCCCAGGTGAAGACATCGCCATTGGTGACGTTGAAGGCTTCGTTGCGCGCGGCGGCCGCCTCGCCGGCCCAGGCGATCGCGCGCGCCAAAAGATCGACGTCGACCGCTTGCGAAACCCGCGCGGCGCCGCCGGGATAATCGAGCGGGCGGCCTTGCTCGCGCAACATGGCGGCATAGACGCCGAGCGGCGGGATCAGGTCCATCGCGCCGCCGATCGTCTCACCGACGATCAGGACCGGCCGCAGAATGCTCCAGTGCCAGGCTTTGCCCTGCTGCAGCTCACGCAGGAAATTCTCCTGCGCCCAGTAGAAATTCGGCTGCTCGTACATTTCCGAGCGGCCCTCGCGCGCCGGCACGGTGAGCGGGCGGACGTGGACGCCATAGGCCTTGGTGCCTTGCAGAAGTGCGACATGCCGAAGCTGCGGCGCGACCGGTTCGAGCGCGGCCATCAGATTGCGCAGCATCAAATCGTTGGTGCGGATCTGATCCTGATCGCGCCAGCCGTCGACCAGATTGGGCGCTTCATAGAGCGCGGCGTAGACAAGGTGGGTGGCGCCCTGCAATTCGGTTGCGGCGCGCCGGCACTGCACGGGATCGGTGAGGTCGATCGGAACGTGCCGGGCTCGATAGAGCTCGCGCGGCCTGCGCCGCGACAGCGCCAGAACGTCGCATCCCCCGGCGGCGCCGAAGTGCCGCAATGCGGCATTTCCCACCAATCCCGTGGCGCCCGCGACCACGACCTTCTTCTCTGCCATTTCCGGCTCCCAGCGGCGATTACCGGCCTTCCTATCAGACGAAGGCCCGTCGCGTCAGTTTACGTCTTAGCCTTTCGTCGTGTGAAGGCGGGCAATTGAGGGGGCGGCCATTGCGTAAACTTATTGCAGCTGTTCGCAGCTGCGGCCGGACCAGAACCCTTGATTATCGACCCCCGATTGGTCATCCTGCCCTACGGGTTTGAAAGGATTGATCTCAATCACCAATCGAACGTCGGCCATCGTCGGACAGAAACGACAAATCAAGATCGTTGTCCCGTGGTCAGTATTAAAAAACAAAAGGGGAAACGAATGAAACGTCGTGATTTTATCAAAGTAGGCGGTGTCGGCCTCGCTGCGACTGCGGTCGCATCACCTGCCATCGCGCAATCCAATCCTGAAATTAAGTGGCGGCTTGCGGCCAGCTGGCCAAAGGCACTCGATACGCTCTACGGCGGCTGCGAATTTTTCTGCAAGCGCGTTGCCGATATCACCGACAACAAATTCCAGATTCAACCGTTCGCCGCCGGCGAAATCGTGCCGGGCCTGCAGGTGCTCGACGCCGTCTCCAACGGCACCGTCGAAATGGGCAACACGGCGCTTTATTACTATTGGGGCAAGAATCCTGCCTTCACCTTCGGCACCTCGCTGCCGTTCGGGCTCAACACGCGCGCGCATATCGCGTGGATGCGGTTCGGCGGTGGCATGGACATGCTGAACGACCTGATGAAGGAATATAAGGTCACCGGCGTTCCGACCGGCAGCACGGGCGCCCAGATGGGCGGCTGGTTCCGGAAGGAAATCAAGTCGATGGAGGATTTCAAGGGCCTGAAATTCCGCGTCGGCGGTTTCGCAGGCACCATCATCGCCAAGGTCGGCGGCGTACCGCAGCAGATCGCGGGCGGCGACATCTATCCGGCGCTCGAAAAGGGCACCATCGACGCGGCCGAGTGGGTCGGTCCCTACGACGACGAAAAGCTCGGCTTCGTCAAGGTCGCGAAGTACTACTATTATCCGGGTTGGTGGGAAGGCACCGGCCAGGGCCACAACATCATGAACACCGAGAAGTTCAACGCCCTGCCGAAGCACTATCAGGCCGCGATCGAAACCGCGTCCTACGACACGTTCAGCTGGGTCACCGGCAAATACGACTACGTCAACGCGGCAGCCTTGAAGCGGCTCCTGGTGGCGGGTGCGATCCTGAAGCCGTTCCCGCAGGAAGTGCTGGAAGCCTGCTACAATGCGGCGAACGAGATCTACGCCGATTTGTCCAAGACAAATCCGCACTTCGCCAAGATGTACAGCAGCCTGACCGCGTTCCGCGCCGAATCGGTGGCGTGGATGCAGGTGGCCGAACTGAGCTACGACAGCTTCATGATGCGGATGCGCACCAAGACCTGAGGCACTACAGTCAAAACGACAGAAGCCCCGGAGATTTCTCCGGGGCTTTTTGTTGGGCGACTTTCGCGGGAAGAAAACGCGTCAAAACAGGAGCTTTCGGCTCAATTAGAACCGGTAATGCTTTAGTCCTCGCTGAGCGCGTCGGCGAGCTTGTCGTAGTACTTCGTCACCAGCTCGATATTGCCCTTGTTCTCGATCACCGGCTGCGGCGATTTCAGCGCCTCGTTGAGATCGGCAAGCGCCTCCTTCTTGTCCTTGGCCGGCATTTTCTTGTCGGCCTGGACCTGAGCTATTGCTGACTTGAGAACCGCTTCGGCGCCGACATACTTCTTGGTCGCCTGATCGAACCCGCTTAGCACCAGGGTGATGTTGTCGACGACGATGTTGTAATCTTCAAAGCTGGCAAACCCGTTCTTCTTGGCGATGCCGTCGAGCTGCGCGGTAATCTTCGGATCCGGCTTGGCGTTCTCGTCGATCTTTTCGGTGATCGGGTCGATTTCCTTGGCGGCGGAGAGCACGCCCTGAATATGGGCTTCGGTCAGCGCGATCTGCTTCAGCGGAGCTTCC
>NZ_JAFCMC010000016.1:120000-140049 GCF_018130085.1 Bradyrhizobium sp. AUGA SZCCT0169
CCCGTTACATCTTCGGCGCAGAAACCCTTATTTAGACCAGTGAGCTGTTACGCTTTCTTTAAAGGATGGCTGCTTCTAAGCCAACCTCCTGGTTGTTTTGGGATTTCCACATCCTTTCCCACTTAGCCACGAATTAGGGGCCTTAGCTGTAGGTCCGGGTTGTTTCCCTCTCCACGACGGACGTTAGCACCCGCCGTGTGACTCCCGCATATTGCTTTCGGGTATTCGGAGTTTGGTTGGGTTTGGTAAGACGGTAAGTCCCCCTAGCCCATCCAGTGCTCTACCCCCCGAAGCATTCATGCGAGGCGATACCTAAATATCTTTCGCGGAGAACCAGCTATTTCCCAGTTTGATTGGCCTTTCACCCCTAACCACAAGTCATCGGAGTCTTTTTCAACAGACACCCGTTCGGTCCTCCAGTGAGTGTTACCTCACCTTCAACCTGCTCATGGCTAGATCACTAGGTTTCGGGTCTAATACAACGAACTTGACGCCCTATTCAGACTCGCTTTCGCTGCGCATACGCCTATCGGCTTAAGCTTGCTCGTTAAATTAAGTCGCTGGCCCATAATACAAAAGGTACGACGTCACCCAGAACGTATCTTGGGCTCCGTCTGTTTGTAGGTGTCCGGTTTCAGGTCTATTTCACTCCCCTCGTCGGGGTGCTTTTCACCTTTCCCTCACGGTACTGGTTCACTATCGGTCGCTGAGGAGTACTTAGGCTTGGAGGGTGGTCCCCCCGTGTTCAGACAGAATTTCACGTGTTCCGCCTTACTCAAGGATACATCATCGCATTACCCGTACGGGGCTATCACCCTCTAAGGCCCTGCTTTCCTGACAGGTTCCGGTTGTCTTTGATGTATCACTGGCCTGGTCCGCGTTCGCTCGCCACTACTAACGGAGTCTCGTTTGATGTCCTTTCCTCCGGGTACTTAGATGTTTCAGTTCCCCGGGTTCGCTTAAAACCTCCTATGTATTCAGAGATTTCATACCTTCACTTGATAACTGGAAATCCAAAACCTCACGGCTTGGTCTCAAACATTGCTGTTCAAACCCCAAGATACGAGATCTTGGAGTTCCAGCTATCGAAGGTGGGTTTCCCCATTCGGAAATCCGTGGATCAAAGCTTCTTCGCAGCTCCCCACGGCTTATCGCAGCGTAGCACGTCCTTCATCGCCTCTCAGCGCCAAGGCATCCACCGAACACCCTTAAGGCACTTGATTGCTCTCATTATCAATGTCCACACACTCGGCAGAATGTAGTCCGTACAATTGTCTTGAGGTCGAAACCCCAAAACGCGCACCCTCGATGAATGCTATGCACGGCCGGACAATGATTAGAAAGACCAGCTTGCTTCGTAAGATCAACCCGATAGCGAGGCGGTCAAGCTTCGCTAAAAAGATCATTTACAACTCACTCATCTCACTCATCTTGCGATGAATTACGATGCGCGAGCGCCGAAATGATCTGGAGATTATGAATTGAGCTCCGCAAATTGCTTTGCAGACCCAAAACTCGGATCAATCTCCTCTTTACGATGTCAGAAATCACGCACGCGTATCCCGTAGGACACGACATGCGAAGTGATGTTTCGCGGACGATTTGAAAAGCGCTTTGTTAGCAGGCCACTTTGTCGATCTTCAATTCCATCTGGTGGAGCCAGACGGGATCGAACCGACGACCTCATGCTTGCAAAGCACGCGCTCTCCCAGCTGAGCTATGGCCCCGTACCAGAAGACGAATGCTTACGTCGGTCATGAGACGTGATGCGCTCGATCAAAGTGGTGGGCCTGGGAAGACTTGAACTTCCGACCTCACGCTTATCAAGCGCGCGCTCTAACCAACTGAGCTACAAGCCCCTAACACGAGAGGCCGCAGTGGCGCGCACCGGCTTGACGCCAAATGCATCGCACAAGCGCTAAGCCCCTGGCGCGTGTTCGTCCGCGAAGAAAGAGAAACGTAGACGGCGAAATCCCGCCAATGCAGCTCAACGATCCTGACGATCGTTGGCCACTGATGTTTCTAAAACGGTTCGATATCCGCACGCTACAAATAGCAAGCTTCTGAAGAACCATCCTTAGAAAGGAGGTGATCCAGCCGCAGGTTCCCCTACGGCTACCTTGTTACGACTTCACCCCAGTCGCTGACCCTACCGTGGCCGGCTGCCTCCCTTGCGGGTTAGCGCACCGTCTTCAGGTAAAACCAACTCCCATGGTGTGACGGGCGGTGTGTACAAGGCCCGGGAACGTATTCACCGTGGCGTGCTGATCCACGATTACTAGCGATTCCAACTTCATGGGCTCGAGTTGCAGAGCCCAATCCGAACTGAGACGGCTTTTTGAGATTTGCGAAGGGTCGCCCCTTAGCATCCCATTGTCACCGCCATTGTAGCACGTGTGTAGCCCAGCCCGTAAGGGCCATGAGGACTTGACGTCATCCCCACCTTCCTCGCGGCTTATCACCGGCAGTCTCCTTAGAGTGCTCAACTAAATGGTAGCAACTAAGGACGGGGGTTGCGCTCGTTGCGGGACTTAACCCAACATCTCACGACACGAGCTGACGACAGCCATGCAGCACCTGTCTCCGGTCCAGCCGAACTGAAGAACTCCGTCTCTGGAGTCCGCGACCGGGATGTCAAGGGCTGGTAAGGTTCTGCGCGTTGCGTCGAATTAAACCACATGCTCCACCGCTTGTGCGGGCCCCCGTCAATTCCTTTGAGTTTTAATCTTGCGACCGTACTCCCCAGGCGGAATGCTTAAAGCGTTAGCTGCGCCACTAGTGAGTAAACCCACTAACGGCTGGCATTCATCGTTTACGGCGTGGACTACCAGGGTATCTAATCCTGTTTGCTCCCCACGCTTTCGTGCCTCAGCGTCAGTATCGGGCCAGTGAGCCGCCTTCGCCACTGGTGTTCTTGCGAATATCTACGAATTTCACCTCTACACTCGCAGTTCCACTCACCTCTCCCGAACTCAAGATCTTCAGTATCAAAGGCAGTTCTGGAGTTGAGCTCCAGGATTTCACCCCTGACTTAAAGACCCGCCTACGCACCCTTTACGCCCAGTGATTCCGAGCAACGCTAGCCCCCTTCGTATTACCGCGGCTGCTGGCACGAAGTTAGCCGGGGCTTATTCTTGCGGTACCGTCATTATCTTCCCGCACAAAAGAGCTTTACAACCCTAGGGCCTTCATCACTCACGCGGCATGGCTGGATCAGGCTTGCGCCCATTGTCCAATATTCCCCACTGCTGCCTCCCGTAGGAGTTTGGGCCGTGTCTCAGTCCCAATGTGGCTGATCATCCTCTCAGACCAGCTACTGATCGTCGCCTTGGTGAGCCGTTACCTCACCAACTAGCTAATCAGACGCGGGCCAATCTTTCGGCGATAAATCTTTCCCCGTAAGGGCTTATCCGGTATTAGCACAAGTTTCCCTGTGTTGTTCCGAACCAAAAGGTATGTTCCCACGCGTTACTCACCCGTCTGCCGCTGACGTATTGCTACGCCCGCTCGACTTGCATGTGTTAAGCCTGCCGCCAGCGTTCGCTCTGAGCCAGGATCAAACTCTCAAGTTGGACTTGAAACTTCAAACCGGCTGATCACAACGTTTGACGAGGTCCCACCATTTTTTGCCGGCCGAAGCCGACAAGCTGCCTACGATTCACATCGTGGGCAACGATGGTGTAACCTATGTAAACGTGTACCGCCGAAGTCTTTCGTCCGGCCCCAACACTTCAATACTTGCGTATTTCAGTAATCGAGGCCCGCAAGGACTCCGCCGTCCACGTTTCTCTTTCTTCATCTTCACTTGTCAAACAGCCCGGGACCCGAAGGACCCATCTCCCATCGATTGGGAGCTTCCCACTACTGGGAGTTCCGGAAGCCTCTTCACCGGACGGCAAATAACAACCGATTGGTATCGGCTGTTGATTCACTCATCATAATGAGGAGCTTCACGGGCGCGACAACTTGCCTTGGCCTCAGGGCCAAAGCAGCGCCGCGCTCAGTGGTCGGGTTATAGGCCCACCCGATCGGACCTGTCAACGGCCTTCGTCAACAAATTGTCGCACGATGTGGAAGAAATTTTGGACCCCAAGAAGTCTAGATATTTGGGGCCTTTGCGCCGTACTTGAGCCACAATCCTGCGACGTTCTGACTATAAGTAAGCATGGAACGCCCGGATGCCAGTGGGGGCTGCCGGTGTTCGTCTACCAGGGATCGGCGATTTCAATGAACCCGTCGCCTTTCCCCACGCGGCCGAGAAACATCGAGAGATCTGCACATCATTGACGTTCGAGATTGCGGCCGGTCTTCTGGCCTCTGATTCCCGAATATCGATTCGTGCGGCGCGCGATGCACCGGGATCCTCCTTATAGGGAGGCGCAAACCGGGTCTGGATCGAGCGAAGGTCTAGTCGAATGTTGATGGAATTTGGGGGGATACAGGATTGAATCAGAGGGCGTCACGCGGAAGCGGCTATGGACGCGAGACCGGGATCATTGATCTCGGTCACGAGCCGCCGCTTTCCGTCGATGGCACCGAGGCCGCGGTAATCGACCGTCGCCGTGTCTCCGTACAATGGTTTAGCGGCACTATCCTGACTGGTCTGTGCGGCGCAGCTCTCATCGGCGGCGCCGTTTTCGCGTCGCTTGACGGCGAAATGACCTTTGCCAAGGTGCCGGAGCGCGTCGAAGGCGCGTTGCGTGGCGCTTTCGGCGCCAATGATCGCTCCGCCAGCCTGCATAAGAGCGACCGCCTGCCGCCGCCAGGTGAATCGACAGCCGCCCGCAACGTCTTGCGGGTCTCGACCGTCACCCGGGTCGGCAACCGCGATGTGATGCGGGTTCGGCCGTTCATCCGGATCTCCGGCAATTTGTCGATGACGACGAGCGACCTTTCCGCAAAAATCCCGCCATTCAACGCCCAGCGCATGCTGACCGACGTCGGCGCCCCCACCCCCGCCGCCGCCGATGATCCGAACAACCCCGATGCCGTCGAACCCGATGCCGAGGTCTCCTTCGTCACCAAGGACCTCGCTTCCGTGCTGCCGAAGGCGAAACTCGCCGCCGTGGTCGCGCTCGACGAAGTCCTGATGCGGGTGCGGGACGCCGCCAACTGGCGCGGCAACACCGGCGGCGTACGCTATACTGCGCTGGCGAACGCCGCCGCCGATGCCAGCGGCGTCCAGTCCGACATGAAGCTGGCCTACGCCACCGAGGGCACCGTCTCCGACCCCTATGCCGGCTTTGAAACCCGCGTGGTGCCGGAAAACGTCACGCTGCTGCCGAAGACCAAAGACCAAATCACCGGCGGCAATCCTTCCAACGAGCGCATTCACATCGTGAAGAAGGGCGATACGGTCACCTCGATCCTGCGCGATCAGGGCGCAACGCCGGACGAGGCCAAGGCGATCGCCGCAACGCTGGGCGCCCGCGGCCGCGACGGCGGCCTGAAGGAAGGCCAGAAACTCCGTATCCTGATGGCCCCTGCTGCCCCCGGCCCGGGCGTGCGGCTGCAGCCCTATCGGGTGATCGTCGCCAACGAAACCACCATCGAGGCCGTTGCCGCACTGTCCGACGTCGGCAAATACGTCGCCGTCGACGTGCAGAGCATGAACACGGTCGCCGAGGCGGCCGCCGGCAAAGACGACGACGACGACGATGAGGATGACGGCACCGGCGTCCGGCTCTACCAGAGCATTTACGAGACCGCGTTGCGCAACAAGGTGCCGGCCACCGTCATCGAGGACATGGTCAAGATCTATTCCTACGACGTCGACTTCCAGCGCAAGGTGCAGCCCGGCGATTCCTTCGACGTGTTCTTCGCCGGCGAAGACGACGGCGCGACCATCACCGAAAAGACCGAGGTGCTGTTCGCTTCGCTCACGGTCGGCGGCGAAACCAAGAAATATTACCGCTTCCAGACCCCCGACGACTCGGTCGTCGACTACTACGACGAGACCGGCAAGAGCGCGAAGAAGTTCCTGGTGCGCAAACCCGTCAACAACGCGATCATGCGCTCGGGCTTCGGTGGACGCCGCCATCCGATCCTCGGCTACACCAAGATGCACACCGGCGTCGACTGGGCCACGCCTTACGGCACGCCGATCTTCGCTTCCGGCAACGGCGTCGTCGAGAAAGTCGGCTGGGAAGGCGGCTACGGCAAATACGTCAAGCTGAAGCACAACAACGGTTACGAGACCGCCTACGGCCACATGTCGGCGTTCGCCAAGGGCATGGAGCCCGGCAAGCGGGTGCGTCAGGGCCAGGTGATCGGCTTCGTCGGATCGACGGGCATGTCGACCGGCGCCCACGTGCACTACGAAATCCTGGTCAACGGCCGCTTCGTCGATCCGATGCGCGTGAAGCTGCCGCGTGGCCGCTCGCTCGAAGGCCAGGTGATGGCGGGCTTCGAGAAGGAACGCGATCGCCTCGATATCCAGATGAACAATCGCGGCGGCGCGCGTGTCTCCGACGCCGCCGGCAGCACCGCTGCGCCATCGGTGCGGCAAGTCAGCCGCTGAGCCGCAGCGCTTCTCGGCTTTTCATCTTTTCACTTCTCATCTTCGTCAGCGTGAAGTTGGATGCGTTGCTGTTCCGCGACGCGGAATGTTTTGCGCGCACACGTACTTCACTCAAGTTCCTCCGCGACAAAATCGCATCGCGCGCGTCGCGATAATGCTTGCGAGCATTTCGTACGCGGTCCACTCTTGTTGCAAGAAGACGATGGGGGGCAGCGAAGGATGCAGGCATATCTAGCACGGCGATTGTTGGCGCTTGTCCCGGCGCTGTTCTTTGCCAGCCTGATTGTCTTCGTCATCGTGCGGCTGGTGCCGGGCAACGTCATCGACATGATGCTCGCCCAGAACGACGTCGGCGCCGACAAGCTCTCGCGTGACCAGCTGATCGCAACGCTCGGCCTCGATCGCCCGATGTGGCTGCAATATTTTCACTGGATCGGCGGCATCCTTTTTCACGGCGATTTCGGCCGCTCGCTCTGGCAGAACACGCCGGTGCGCGAACTGCTCGGCGCACGACTGCCGGTCACGTTCCAGCTCGGCTTCATGGCGCTGATCATCGCGCTCTGCATCGCGCTGCCGATCGGCATTTATTCTGCGATCCGGCAGGACACCGCCGGCGATTATCTCACCCGTTCGTTCTCGATCCTGATGCTGGCGGTGCCGAGCTTCTGGATGGGCACCATGGTGATGGTGTTTCCGTCGATCTGGTGGGGTTGGTCGCCGCAGGTGAACTTCGTCGCGTTCACCGATAATCCCCTGCAAAATCTCAAGCAGATGATTCTGCCGGCGATCATTCTGGGCACCGCGCTGTCGGCCATCACCATGCGCCTGACCCGCACCATGATGCTGGAGGTGCTGCGCCAGGACTATATCCGCACCGCCTGGGCCAAGGGCAGCTGGTCGTCATCCGGCATGCGCTGCGCAACGCGCTGATCCCGGTGGTCACGCTGATCGGCTTGCAGGCGCCGATCCTGATCGGCGGCGCCGTCATCGTCGAGCAGATCTTCGTCATTCCCGGCATGGGGCTGTTGCTGCTCGACGCCATCAGCCAGCGCGACTATCCGATCATTACCGGCGTCAGCCTCGTGATCGGTCTTTGCGTGATGCTGATCAATCTCGCCGTCGACCTGAGCTACGGCCTGCTCGATCCCAAGGTGAGATACCGCTGATGACGCTGGCGATCGATATTCCGGCTACGAGCGGCAAGACCGAGCGCAACGGCGTTCTCCGCTTTGTGATTCGCCTGTTCCGCGAGAAGCCGCTCGGCGCCGCCGGCGGCGTGATCTTTATCCTGTTCCTGCTGTGCGGGATCTTCGCCGATGTTCTGGCGCCCTATGGCATGAACCAGATCAGCCCGCGCAACCGCCTGATGGCGCCGTCATGGGCCTATCCGTTCGGAACCGACAATCTCGGCCGCGACATGCTCTCGCGCTGCCTGTATGGCGCCCAGATTTCGGTGATCATCGCCTTTACCGCCGCGACGCTGGCGACCATCATCTCGATCGTGATCGGCATCATCACCGGTTATCTCGGCGGCAAGTTCGATCTCGTCACGCAGCGCTTCGTCGATGCCTGGATGAGCTTTCCCGATCTCATCATCCTGCTGGTCGTGGTCTCGGTGCTCGGCCCCGGCCTGCCGCAGATCATCGGCACGCTCGGCCTGCTGCTCGGCATCGCCGGCTCGCGCATCATCCGCTCCGCCGTGGTGTCGGTGCGCGAGAACATGTATGTGCACGCCGCCCAATCGATCGGCGCCTCGACCGGCCGCATCCTGTGGCGGCACATCCTGCCCAACATCATGCCGCCTATCATCGTGCTGTTTACGACGCGTGTCGGCACCGTGATCCTCGCCGAGTCGGGCCTGTCGTTTCTCGGCCTTGGCGTGCCGCCGCCGACCCCGACCTGGGGCGGCATGCTGTCGGGCTCGGGCCGCACCTTCATGTTCCAGGGACCGTGGCTGGCGCTGGCGCCGGGTCTTTGTCTGACGATCGTCGTTTATTCCACCAACGTGTTCGGAGATGCCCTGCGGGATCTGCTCGACCCACGCATGCGCGGATCAAGGTAACCAGAAAATAATATCCAGGAGGAAGTCATGCCCCATTCACGCGCCGCATCACGTCTCGCCGCCGCGTCAGTCGCCGTCGCGCTGTCGCTTGCAACCCCCGCATTCTCGCAATCCGAAGCGCCGCCAAAACCCGGCGGCACGCTGGAGATTGGGACAGTTTATGTCACGCTCTCGGCGCTCTCCTGGGATCTGGCCGACTGGAACTGGAAGCAGAACCACGATACCGGCCAGGTCTACGAGCAACTTTTCGCCGCGGACCTCTCCAAGTCCAAACGGCTTGGCGGCAAGCATTCGTTCTACGCCGATGCCTGGATTCCTTCGGATGCGATCCGCGGCGAACTTGCCGAAAAATGGGAGTGGAAGCAAAATCCGCTCCGCCTCGAGATCAATTTGCGCAAGGGGGTGATGTTTCCCGACAAGCCCGGGGTGATGGCGGCGCGCGAACTGGTCGCCGATGACGTGGTGTTCTCCTTCAACCACCGCGACAAGAGCCCCAAGAAAATCGCCACTTATTTCGATCACATCGACAAGGTCGAAGCCACCGACAAGCACACCGTGCTTTTCACCTTCAAGAACTACAACGCGGAATGGGACTATCGCTTCGGCTGGGGCTATTATTCCGGCATCATCCCGAAGGAAGTCGTCGACGCCGGCGCCGGCAACTGGAAGAACATCAACGGGACCGGCCCGTTCCAGCTTGCCGAGTTCGTGCAAGGCAACTCGAACACCTATGTCAAGAATCCGAACTACTGGGGCACGGAGAAGATCAACGGCGTCGAAACCAAGCTCCCGCTGGTCGACAAGGTGGTCTACCGCACGATCAAGGACGAAGCGACCTTCCTCACGGCATTGCGAACCGGCAAACTCGACATTCTCGAAAACATCAGATGGTCCGCGGTCGATGAGCTCAAGAAGAGCGCACCGCAGCTAAAGTGGTCGAAATGGCTCTCGATGAGCGGCCAGTTCCTCGCCATGCGCGTCGATACCAAGCCGTTCGACGATGTTCGCGTCCGGCGCGCCCTCAATCTCGCCGTCAACAAGCAGGAGATCGTCAAGGAATATTACGGCGGCAACGCCGAGTTGTTCGCCTACCCGCAGCACCCCGATTATCTCGGCTATTTCGAGCCGCTCGAAGCGATGCCGGACTCGATCAAGGAACTCTTCACCTACAACCCCGAGAAAGCCAAGAAGCTGCTCGCCGAGGCCGGCGTTCCGAAGGGGTTTACCCTCAAGGTGCAGGTATGCGCGTGCAATCCCGACCATATCGACCTGATACCGCTGCTGGCAGCCTATTATGAGCAGGTCGGCGTCAAGCTGGACATTCAAACCATGGAATACGGTGCGTTCCTTTCGGCCATGACCACCAAGACCAATGCACCGGGCTATCTCATGAACAACGGGCACACCAATCCGACGACGACCATTCGCAAGAGCTTCGTCAAGGGCCAGGTCTGGAACCCGTCGCAATGGTCCGATCCCGAATACGACAAGAAGATGGACGCGGTTTATCTTGAGCCGGACGAGAGCAAGCGCCAGGCCATGCTGAAGGAGATGACGCGCGAGATTCTGGACAAGGCTCCTTATGTGTGGCTTCCCACCCCGTACATCTTTACGGCCTGGTGGCCCTGGGTGAAGAACTACGCTGGCGAACTCCGCGCCGGTGCGGTTCGTCCGGGACCGATCTATGCCCGCATTTGGGTCGATCAGGACCTCAAGAAGAAGATGGGCCATTGAGCGGGGCCGCGGCGATGACGCGTCCACTGCTGGAAGTCAAAAACCTGACGACGCGGTTCCGCACCGAGCGCGGAACCGTGACCGCGGTTGATGACGTCTCGTTCCATGTCGATCCCGGCGAGACGCTCGCGATCGTCGGCGAGTCCGGATCCGGCAAGAGCGTGACCGCGCTCTCCGTGCTGCGCCTGATCCCGAACCCGCCGGGCCGGATCGAGGGCGGCGAAATCCTGTTCGACGGCACGGATCTGTTGAAGCTCGACGATCCCGGCATCCGCGCGGTCCGCGGCAACAAGATCGCGATGATCTTCCAGGAGCCGATGTCCTCGCTCAATCCGGCGCTGACCGTCGGCCTGCAGGTGGCCGAGCCGATCAACGTGCATCGGGGCACGCCGTGGGACAAAGCCTATGAGGCCGCGACCGAACTGATCGGCCGCGTCCGCATCGGCGATGCCGCGAGCCGGCTCGGCTCCTATCCGCACCAATATTCCGGCGGCATGCGCCAGCGCGTCATGATCGCAATGGCGCTGGCCTGCGCGCCGCGCCTGATTATCGCCGATGAGCCGACCACGGCGCTCGACGTCACGGTGCAGGCGCAGATCCTGGACCTCTTGAAGGAAGTCACGCGTGAGACCGGCTCATCGCTGATCCTGATCACCCACGATCTCGGCGTCGTCGCCCGCTACGCCGACCGCGTCGCGGTCATGTATGGAGGCCGCATCGTCGAGGTCGCTCCGGCGCGCGAGCTCTACGCCCGGCCGCAGCATCCCTATACGTCGGGCCTGATGGCCTCTGTCCCTCGCCTCGATGGCGGCGGCGGCCGGCGCCTGATGCCGATCGAGGGCCAGCCGCCTGATCTGGCCAGCCTGCCGCCCGGCTGTTCCTTCGCGCCGCGCTGCCGCGCGATTCTGGATCAATGCCGAACCGCGAAGCCTGAGCTGCTTCAGGTCGCCGACCGTCACGCCAAAGCGTGTTTCGCCCATGTCTGACGCGCTGCCCGAACCATCCGTCGATACCATCCTCCGGGTCGAGGATCTGAAGGTTCATTTCCCGGTCACCAAGGGCATCATCCTTCAGCGCCAGGTCGCGACCGTCAAAGCGGTCGACGGCGTTTCGTTCACGATCCGGCGCGGCGAGACGCTGGGCCTCGTCGGCGAGAGCGGCTCCGGCAAATCGACTACCGGACTTGCGGTGCTGCGGATGCTGACGCCGACCGCCGGGCGGATCGTGTTCGAGGGACAGGACATCGCCCCGCACCGCGGCGCCGAACTGTTGGGTGTGCGGCGCCGGATGCAGATGGTCTATCAGGACCCTTATGGCTCGCTCAATCCGCGGATGACGATCCGCAACATCGTCGGCGAGCCGCTGGCGGTTCACGGCCTCGATGGCGACAAGGCGGCGACCCGCGACAAGATCGCTTCCCTGATCGCTTCCGTCGGCCTGTTGCCCGACATGGCCGATCGCTATCCGCATGAATTCTCCGGCGGCCAGCGCCAGCGCATCGGCATCGCCCGCGCGCTGGCGCTGGAGCCGAGCCTCTTGATCGCCGACGAGCCGGTGTCCGCGCTCGACGTCTCGATCCAGGCCCAGGTCATCAATTTGTTCATGGACCTGCAGGAGCGGCTCGGGCTGACCTATCTGTTCATCGCGCATGATCTGGCGGTCGTCCGCCACATCTCGACGCGGATCGCGGTGATGTATCTCGGCCGCCTCGTCGAAATCGCCGACCGCGACGATCTCTATCGCAATCCGCTGCACCCCTACACCGAAGCCCTGATGGCGGCGGTGCCCGTCGCCGACCCCGAGGTGGAGGCGCGCCGGCCGCGTGCGGTGATTTCAGGCGAAGTGCCGAGCGCGCTGCGGCCGCCGCCCGGATGCAGCTTTCACACCCGCTGCCCCCGCGCCATGGCAGTGTGCAAGACCGATCAGCCGCCGCTCCGCGAACTCGGTCCGGGACGCGCGGTCGCCTGTCATCTCCACGCAGGCTGAGCGATCGCATTCGCCAGGGCGGCCAATTGTTGCGGTTGGCCACCGTCGGCGAATCATTTGACGATCAGGCGCGCGATTTCTTCGCGGCCGTTGGGCACGGCGGCCAAGTCGAAGTCGACAGGTGCGGATGAAGCTGCTGACGCGGCCATCACTTACTCCTCCAATAGTCGGCGACTGCTTTCATTGCTCGTGAATCGAGGATCAACCTCAAGCGATCAGGGCTTGCGCGATCTTGAAGCGCTTTGTGGTCTGACCCGCCGGATCCGCGGGCCTCTCCACGCGGCGCACAAATACTTCCACAGCCGTGTGGAGATCCGTGGCGCTTCTAAAGGAGGGAACCCCGTTGGCTTCCGCGATGATCAAATGCGTGTTGAAGGCCGGATCCATCAGCCGCTCCACAGTGTGACCGGTTCCAACGCCGCCATCGCGGTTTAGCTGGAACAGCCCCACGCTATCCTCGCCCTGCGTATTATGCGCCCTGGGATTGAGTTTGGACTCACCGATTGCATTCGCAAGAGCGGCGATCTGGTGATGTCGCCCCTAACCCTCGTCGGCGAAAGCTTTCAAGATCAAACCGGCAAACTGCCGGTTAGCGGCAGCGATATCTGTCGGCAACGTGATTCCATCGATCGAGACCGCTCCAACTGCGCCAGGCTGGTCAAGCCATCGTACCTCTGCGATCCGGCTCACCAGGAACGGTGTCTTGCCCACTCTCCTGCTCTGGTTGCCGCCGAGCAAAATGACTTTCTTCTTGTCCGCAGAGAACTCGAGGAAGAAGCCGACATGCCCGGTTCCGCTGGTCGCTCCCGGCTCGAGCGAAAGAACGACGACGGCTCCGCGCGGGATCGTGGGCGACTGCAACGAAAAGTTGACTCCCCATTTCCTCCAGCTGATCGCCGCCGCCGCTTCTCTCGGCACACTCTCCTTGATGATCGGGTTGTCACACCCCTTCATGCAATGCGCAGCGAACGCTCCGCACCATGCCGGGGGTGGGTTGGTGTTAGGGTCGCCACCAAAATCCGTGTGCTTGGAATATCCGCTGATTTCAGCATTGTGCGTACCTTCCTTGACGCCCTCAGCCTCGGCCTTCTCGGCGACGGCCATCCAGGGAGCCCCTCCGGCGGTCACGACCGGGATCATCTCCGGTCGGTGCTTTTCAATTCTGCCCAATGCGGCGACCAGCAGCTTCTTGAGCGTATCTTCCGCGATGTCGACAACCGACTTGAGCGTGCTCGGATTGGCCTCCGTGCCGAAGAAGACCGTCGGCAGGCCGGAAAGCTTCTCCCGCGCCTTGAACAACGCTGCCAGTTCTTCGGCCGTCATGACGGCCTTGAGGACGTCCTTGATCGAGGTCTCCGGCGCAGTACCTGCATCCTGTGCATCGAGAATGGCGATCGCCGCGGCCGGGCTATTCGTCACATGCGCAAAGAACATGTCGAGGAAGCTCGGAATGAACGGGTCCTCCGCCGTGGCCTTTCCGGCGTCGAGGCGAATTTTGCTCATCGCCTTTCCATGGACGTGCTGCCGCCAGGCCGCGCCGGGGATCTGCAGCACCGAATGGTCGCGATCACTCGCGCGGACATCTTTGGCGAGCGCACCGCCGTTATCGGTAAAATCCTTCCATTCGGCGACGGTGACCTGGAGTGCTCCAACGCCGTCGGAGCCAGGAATATTCCTTCCCAAATTCCTGATGTCCGTTTCATAAAGCGCCCGCGCGATCAGAAAATCGGCGGAAACCACCCAGGGCCGGATTATGACCGCGGGCGGCGCTCCCTCCACGGGCTTCGTCTCATCGTTGAAGAGAAATTGGACGTTGACGCATTCCTGAACGAAGCCTTTCTCATTTATCGGCAGCCTGGCCGCATCAGGTAATTCTTCGCAATCGTCCTTGAGCATCCAGCCGTTCAGGTTGGCGTTGATCTCAAAGAAGAGAAAACCGTCGGACTCCCGAACGGGGTCGCCAAGTTCATCTCCCTGCTGCATTGTTTTCTTGTTCCTCGACGTCGCGCGCGGTTCCTCCCGCAAGCGGGCGACCACATCTTCCTTGACGACGTAAACCATCTCGGTCCTCCGGGTTCAGCAGGCCGGCAACGGCGAGGCCGGCTGACCAGCGGCCGGCGCGGCAATAGCGTCACGCTTATCTGAGTAGTCCTGCAATGCTTCCATGAAGTCGCGCGTGAGTTGATTGGTCATTCCGTTGGGAAGCTGCTTCAACCCCCGGAAGCAATCACGCCTCAGTTGCATGATTCTGGGGCGCGCTTCCTGCAGCGTCGCGGCGCGGTTGAATATGCCACCGCCTGTCACACCTGCAGCAGGGGGCGCCGTATCAAGGAGTGTAATCAGGCGCTTCGTACTTTTCATCGTGCCATTGGGATTCATGAACGACTGCCGCTCAAAACCGTTCAGCACCTTGTCGGTTGGACATTCCGTCAGACCAAGAAGCACCCGGCGTTCCCGGTCGTCGATCTTGCCATTCGGGGCCGCGTTCCTGAGATCGGCCTGCTCCCAGATCTCCAGCAATGTTTTCGTCGTGCCCGTAACCTGGGTCCGCTCGCCCGCGGGCACACAGAGTGCTGCCAGCATCGTCTCGATGATTTCGGGGGTATAGGTCAGCCGGTTAGCCGGATATCCGTCAATAATGGTGTGGGCTCCGGGCACGGTTTTGATCACGTCAACAGGCGGCGTCGGCCTTGCAACAAACTTGTCGCGCGGCGTGAACGGCGCGGCAATCGTGGGAAGCACAGGACCGGATCCGGGGGCAATCCCGGTTTGCTTGAACACGGTCACCGTCGAATTGATGTTCGCCGAAATCGTCATCGGCATGCAAATCGAAAGGTAGGTTCGCAGCGTGTGGACTGCAGAGGGCTTGTTATCGATCGATGAGGAGTACTTGAGCAAATCCCTGCGAAAAAGGTCACGATTTGGGATCACGACACTCTGGACCGTCGTCTGATCGACCTGAAGCAGCAAAGAATGGAAGTTCTTGACTGAGTCATTGGCCAATCCAAAAGCCGCCGATATCGCGGCCAAGCCAACTCCACTGACGCCCGTGATGTTTGGATTGGTGAGCGCGTCCACTGCGAATCGGATCGCGCCGATCTCGGCAAGGACGGCCGCCTTCTCGCGCCTTTTCAGGTCAAGCCATGCCAGATATGAATCGCAGCGGGCATCAATATCATTCAAACCGGCTTAAACGATGATCGGCCAGTAATTGGGCGGAACCTCCGAGCAACCCGGCACGCCGGCGCCGACATAATTGCTTGCGCTACGGCACAGGTATTCCAGATAGATATTCTGGAGCTCGATGGATGAGGCCGTTGCCGCTGTATAGAGCTGAGTGCCAACCCCATCACGAACATAAGCCCGGATCGCAGCCGCTCACGAGCAGCGCCAAACCCATACACCAAGCAACGATACCCGCACGCATCGCACGCCCCCACAACTTTTGTTTGAGATTGTGAAGACGAGTCCACAGGTTGCACAAGGAGATTCTACGCCCAGAGCGCTAAATCGCTATGCGTGTCGCTTTTGCACCACACCTCCTTTGGGTGTGACGACACCTCACGTCAAAGTTGCATAGTGGAATCAAGCGGTTCGGGAGATTTTACCGCTGCTGCAATCACTAAAAAAACAGCCTGCGCGGGGCAGGCTGTTTGCTTGTCTATGTCGCTTTGCGTGCATTGCCGGAACGGCTGCTGCGCCGGCCAATCAACTCAGTTCAGCTTACGCTTTGGGATCGGCGCCTCGAACGTCGCGATCTCGGCGGTCTGCGGCGCCTTGCCGTTGAAGGTCAGCACGTTGCCTTCACTGGAGATCACCACGCGGTCGCCGTCTGCGACCTCACCGGCGAGGATCATTTCGGCCAGCGGATCCTGCAAATTGCGTTGGATCACCCGCTTCAGGGGACGGGCGCCATAGGCGGGATCCCATCCCTTGGCGGCGAGCCAGTCGCGCGCCGCGGCATCCAGCGTGAGCGTGATCTTGCGCTCTTCCAGCAGCTTCTGCAGCCGCGCGAACTGGATCTCGACGATCCGGCCCATCTCGCTCTTCTGCAAGCGGTGGAACAGGATGATCTCGTCGACCCGGTTGAGGAATTCGGGGCGGAAATGCGCCCGCACCATCCCCATCACCGCCTCGCGCACCTCGGAGGTGTCCTCGCCTTCCGGCTGGTTCACCAAAAATTCCGAACCGAGGTTCGAAGTCATGATGATCAGCGTGTTGCGGAAATCGACCGTGCGGCCCTGGCCATCGGTCAGGCGGCCATCATCGAGCACCTGCAGCAGCACGTTGAAGACGTCCGGATGCGCCTTTTCGATCTCGTCGAACAGCACCACCTGATAAGGCCGGCGCCGCACCGCTTCGGTCAGCGCGCCGCCCTCGTCATAGCCGACATAGCCGGGAGGCGCACCGATCAGCCGCGAGACCGAGTGCTTCTCCATGTATTCGGACATGTCGAGGCGGACCATCGCGGTCTCGTCGTTGAACAGATATTCGGCCAGCGCCTTGGTCAGCTCGGTCTTGCCGACGCCGGTCGGCCCCAGGAACATGAACGAGCCCATCGGGCGGTTGGGGTCCTGCAGGCCGGCGCGCGAGCGGCGCACGGCGGTCGCGACCGCGCGCACGGCTTCGGCCTGGCCGACCACCCGCTGGCCGAGACTGCCTTCCATCTTGAGCAGCTTGTCCTTTTCGCCCTCCAGCATCTTGTCGACGGGCACACCGGTCCAGCGCGACACCACCTGCGCGATGTGGTCGGCGGTAACCGCCTCCTCCATCATCTCGCCGGGGTTCTCCTTGGCTTCGATGTCGGCAAGCTTCTTCTCCAGTTCGGGAATCCGGCCATAGGCCAGCTCGCCCGCGCGCTGGAATTCGCCGCGGCGCTGCGCGTTGGCAAGCTCGATGCGCAAGGCATCGAGTTCGCTCTTCAGCTTCTGGGCGTCGGAGAGCTTGTTCTTCTCCGCACTCCAGCGCGCCGTCAGCGCCGCCGACTTCTCCTCGAGCTCGGCGAGTTCCTTTTCCAGCGTCTGCAGGCGGCTCTTGGAGCCGGCATCGCTTTCCTTCCGGAGCGCCTCCTGCTCGATCTTCAGGCGGATGATCTCCCGATCCATCGTATCGAGCTCTTCCGGCTTGGAATCGACCTGCATCTTGAGCCGCGCCGAGGCCTCGTCCATCAGGTCGATGGCCTTGTCGGGCAGGAAGCGGTCAGTGATGTAGCGGTTCGACAGCGTGGTGGCGGCCACCAGCGCCGAATCCGTGATCCGCACGCCGTGGTGCTGCTCGTATTTGTCCTTCAGGCCGCGCAGAATCGAAATCGTGTCCTCGACCGTCGGCTCGGAAACGAAGATCGGCTGGAACCGGCGCGCCAGCGCGGCATCCTTTTCGACATGCTTGCGGTATTCGTCGAGCGTGGTGGCGCCGATGCAATGCAGTTCGCCGCGCGCCAGCGCCGGCTTCAACAGGTTGGACGCGTCCATCGCACCGTCGGCCTTGCCGGCGCCGATCAGCGTGTGCATCTCGTCGATGAACAGGATGATGCTGCCTTCGGCCGAAGTGACCTCGGCCAGCACGGCCTTCAGCCGCTCCTCGAACTCGCCGCGGTATTTGGCGCCCGCAATCAGCGAGCCGAGGTCAAGCACCAGCAGCTTCTTGTCTTTCAGGCTCTCGGGAACGTCGCCGTTGAGAATCCGCAGCGCCAGGCCCTCGACGATCGCGGTCTTGCCGACGCCGGGTTCGCCGATCAGCACGGGGTTGTTCTTGGTGCGGCGCGACAGCACCTGAATGGTGCGGCGGATCTCCTCGTCGCGGCCGATCACCGGATCGAGCTTGCCGTCGCGCGCGGCCTGGGTGAGGTCGCGGGCATACTTTTTCAATGCGTCATAGGCGTTCTCGGCGGTCGCCGAGTCAGCGGTGCGGCCCTTGCGCAGGCTTTCGATCGCCGCGTTGAGGTTTTGTGGCGTGACGCCGCCCTTGCTCAGGATGGTCGCAGCCTCGCTGCCCTTCTCGAGCGTGAGCCCGAGCAGCAGCCGCTCCACGGTAACAAAACTGTCGCCGGCCTTTTCGGCGGCCTTTTCGGACGCATCGAAGGCGCGCGCCAGTTCGGGGGCAAGATAGACCTGCCCAGCGCCGCTTCCGGATACTTTCGGGAGTTTGCCCAGCGCATCCTCGGTGGCTTTGAGGATAGCGCGGGAGTTGCCGCCGGCGCGGTCGATCAGGCTGCCGGCGAGGCCCTCGCTGTCGTCCAGCAGCACCTTGAGCACGTGCAGCGGCGAGAATTGCTGGTGGCCGTCGCGCACGGCCAGCGATTGCGCAGACTGGATGAAACCGCGCGCCCGCTCGGTGTATTTCTCAATATTCATGCTTCACTTCCCTCGGCCTGCCGCCCTCACCCCGAAGGCATGAAAGCGGCATCTTCATTGGGTTTCCGCGCGGCCGCGTTGACATTCCTCAACCAGCCGGCGGTCGTCGCCGTCATTTCAGGCTTGACGCAAATGTGGGCATGTCAGGCCAGAAACGGAAGAGGCCGATTTTGCAATTTCAGCGTAGTGGCAGGCTGCAAAAGAATCTCTTAAAAGGCCGGATGACCTCATCAAAAACCCCCGAGATCACCGGCATCTACCGCTATCCCGTCAAGGGCCTGACCCCGGAGCCGCTCGCCCGCGCGGCCTTGACCATTGGCGAGACCCTGCTGGCCGACCGCCGTTACGCCATCGAAAACGGCCCATCCGGCTTCGATCCGGCTGAGCCGAAATGGCTGCCAAAACCGCATTTCCTGATGCTGCAGCGGGACGGCTGGCTGGCGGCGCTGCAGACCCATTTCGACGATGCCAGCCACGTGCTGACCATCCGGCACAACGGCGTCATTGCGGCGCAGGGTAACCTCGAAACCGCCGAGGGCCGGGCCGCCATCGAGCAGTTCTTCGCCACCAGCTATGCCGGCCAGATCAAGGGTCCGCCGAAGATTCTGACCAGCCCCGGCCACAGTTTCTCCGACGTCGCCCGCAAGGTGGTCTCGATCATCAACCTGGCGAGCCTGCGCGCCATCGAGAACATGGTCGATCACCCCGTCCATCCCCTGCGCTTCCGCGCCAACCTCTATGTCGAGGGCTGGCCGGCCTGGCACGAGTTCGACCTGCTCGACCGCACCATCGCGATCGGCGACGTCAGGCTCAAGGTGGTGAAGCGGATCGTCCGCTGCGCCGCCGTCAACGTCGACCCTGATACCGCGGAGCGCGATCTCGCCATCCCACAGGCGCTGCAGCGCAGGCTCGGTCACGGCGATTGCGGCATCTATGCCGAGGTGACGGCGGGCGGCAGCATTGCGGTCGGCGATGCCATCATGGCGGAACAGCCGGAATTGTTGTGATTGCTGTCGTCCCTGCGAACGCAGGGACCCATACCGCGTGATCCCTCTGTGAAGCTCAGTAGCAGAGACCATTCGCAAAACTGCTTCCTGTGGTTATGGGTCCCCCGATGCGCAATTGCGCATCTGTGGTCAAGGCCGGGACGACGGCGGTGTTTGTTGTGCCACCATCATACAAAACGCAGTTTCGCATCCTCGCGACGCATTGCGCCCGAGCTTTGCCAGAAATTCCTTGCCCTCGAAACAGAGGGCGCAGGGAAGACCGGGTGCGCGCTGCACCCGCGGTCCCGTGTGCGGTTAGCACAAGAAATGCTGCACACGAGCATACAGGGCAGCGGAGAACACCCGGCCTTCCCTGCGCAATGGCTTTACGGCTTATGCCGTGATCTC
>NZ_JAFCMC010000017.1:0-138493 GCF_018130085.1 Bradyrhizobium sp. AUGA SZCCT0169
GGCGCTGAAGGTCGCGGTACGTCAGCGGCGCAAAATTGGTGGAGACAATCGCAGGCTGGTCCGGGAACCGGCTGGCAGTCCGACCGATGACCTGGCCTAGCGAGCACTCAAGGCTATACGAGGCGATTCCCTCGTCAGTAAATTCACCTCGCCGCTTCCAATCGTAATTAATTACGTCCGGCACGACCGGCGCTGGACCGTCCATTACGCTGCTCCTCCAGAGCTATCAACTTATCGGGAAAAAGTGGCAACGGCGACGGGCCACAGGAGGTACCCCGTGATTTCAATTGCGCTTTGCACCTCCCGGCGCCAGCGCCGCTCGCGCCTTGAATTAGAAAGCCCCAGCGCTGGGGACCGTTGGAGGCCTTCGCCGGACCGATCTATCGCGCCGGCTTCCGGCCGGCCCTCCATAAAGCTATCCTGTTTTCGCTTCCTATCGGTCCGCTACCTGACTCAGGCTTAGTGCAAAAAAAAATGCATTGCTAGGGAGATCGAATTCTTCATTGGCAAGGAATACAGCCACTGCGATGGCTTTCCAAATTTGCATTTCACGCTTGGTGAAGGCGTCGAGCGTCTCGAGGACGACTGGCCGGAAGCGAAAGGCCTCTGAATAACCCGTCCGCTTTCCGAACAGCGAAGGTTGCCTCACCCGATGACACCTCTCGATATCCACAATGCCACGGCCAGCTCGATCGTAAAGCCGACACTCGAGGCCGGCGGTGACATGACCGACGTCATGCTGCTGCTCGAATCTGTCGTGGTTGGCGTCGTCTTGGTTGCAATAAGGAACGGCGTCGACGAGATGGTCCTCCACCAGCTGCTCGCCTGCGCTAAAGCCCGAATTGCCGGCCAACGTCCGGCGCCGAAGAAGCCGACGGCAACGCCTGACTAACCTGAACATTTGGCAGACCAAGCGTTTGGTCGAACCGCTTTCGGGCGTTAGCGGACGCCGTCACCTCGCCGGGCTCATTCACCACCGAGGTCGGGGAAGGTGCCTTGTGTTGCCTCTTGGTAATCCTAAAAGGCACGATACTCAAACGCCGGTGGTTGCCACTTATTCCCGATTTTTTCGCGCAATGTCGACTAACGGACTGACAGGATCTCAGTCGAGAAAATAGCTTTTGCATTGCCAATCCAGGTTGATACTATTGCGTCTAATAGCCCGGCCTTTGGGCCGGAGATTTACTCGTCTTTTCGTTGTCTGGAAACAATGAGCGCGGTCCGCTTGAACCCCGTTATATTGCGTAGTTTGTTCGATGCGTAAGTCCGGTTTTCTGCCGCAAGTGTTTTCTTGTACGCCCTGGAAGGGAGTGACGAACTTGCTAACGGATACCCTAACGCTGGCCAAACGACGACGGTTGGGGTGACTTTGGGACGATTAGCGATGCTTCTCGGAGCAATCTGTGGCCTGTTTATCCTATGGTTCACGCTTGCCGCTCACAGACCACATTTTTCCCCCTACCCTGGTTTCGATCGATTGATTGCTTTCGCGATGCTGAGCTTCCTCTTAGCCTTCGCATTCCCCAAGCATCTTCCGATCGTTTTGCTCGTATCGATTGTATTAGCGATTGGTTCTGAAACGCTTCAATTTCTGCGTCCTGGGCGTGACCCCCGCATCATTGATGGAATGATGAAGGTCATCGGGGCCAGCGCGGGCGTCGCCTGTTTCGCTCTGGGGAAGCTGGCGTTCAAGCCGAAAGCGTAGCGCTCGTTTTTGTCGATGACACACTCAGCCGAGGACGTAATCAAACAGTTGTCACCAGAGCGAGATGAACTTAGGAGAATCAACTCTTTCGGCTAAACGCCCGTAGGTCTCGTGGCCGAATAGTGCCACACGCGGAGTGTCCTCTCCTCCAAATCATAATCGGCGTATCTGCAGGGCGCGTGCTACCAGCCTAGCGCGGCCTGCCTCTCGCTTGGCTTTACGTTCCGAGTAACGCTTTGCGGCGCCCACGGCTCATCCTGTGCGCAGCCGATCACGTCGGGCCAGGTTGACGTTCGACTTGGATCAGCCTGTAGATTTACCGGACGCAGAAGAACTTCCGTTTTCATCCCGCGACGAGATAATCCGTAACGGCTGCTCGAGGCAAACGCTCAGGCTATTGACGGCCTGCTCAATGGTGTCGCCGTCGGCATAAGTCACCATGTGCCCGGCATCATCCACGAGGTGCAGGCTGGACCGACCGAGTACCTTGTGTAGACGTCGAGCCTGTTCGGATTCGATGAGGTGGTCCCCTGCTCCGTGGAAAATATGAATCGGGCACCGAATGCCTAAATAGCGAGACTGAAGTCGCGCGGCTTCCGGAATGAGAAGCGCGCTTTCCTCCGCAGCCGCCCTCAGTTGCTTCGGCCGGAGTGTCAGGGCAGCTGGAAAGTTATCCTTGAATTTGCCAGGAACGGCGCAAGGCGCAAACATCTTGCGAAGTAGAGCAGGCAGAATGGCCCATGATATAATCGGCGCTAGCGTGTAGCGCATCATATCACCCAGCACCGGTACCGCTGGACCGGACATCATCCAGAAGTCCCAACGCGCCGTTGGAAAGTAGTAACCGGACGCAAGCACAAGACCACGGACGGGGTAGGTGTCCTGCAATCCGATGGCGATAGCGACCAGCGCACCCCATGAATGGCCCAGCACGACAGGTTCGCGCACGCCGAGATGATGAAGAGCCTTCACGAACAGCGCCGCTTGGGATGCCGCAGTCCAGATGCGCCCGCGGGGCCGTTGACTATATCCGAACCCCGGCCGATCAAAGCACAGAACGCGGTTGCGGCGAGCAAGACGGTCCACCAGACCGCTGATGATTAGATCCTGAATCAGCGAGCCGTTGCCATGGAACAGCACTACGGTCGGCGCCGCCTTATCACCACGCTCCAAGTAATGAAGGCGCACGCCTTCGCAGTCGATGAAATTGCCGATGGGTGGGTTCCGTTGTTCCGCCACGAACGAGAACACGATATTCCCGATCACCAGGACAAGAATGCCTACAATAAACACAGAGACAAGTTCAGCAGAGAACATTTTGTTATGCCTCGCGACGTGAATAGCCAACCGAATTGCGGCGAGCGACCTGCGGCATAACCGGAACATATTGCCGTCGTTCCTAAGAGGCATCGCGCATTCATGGAAAAAACCGGGGGCCACGGTCGCACGCAGATCGCGTTGCTCGACACGAAGCTGGGGTAAATCGTCAACGCAATCATCGGAGAACAATGATGGCAAACCCACGCGAGGACAAACTAGGCAGGGCAAAAAAAGTACGGAAGAGAGCAGGCACGCTGCTTAGCGGGTTTTGGTCTCAAGAAAAGGCGCATCTAGCACGCCAGGTGAGGCTGACTGCCGGTCGGTTAACGAACGCTACGATGATCGAAGGGCGGGCTGGGGCTGCCGGTGGAATCGAAATATGTTGTCTAACTCGCCCACAGCCGTTGATTTCAAAAGAAATTTTTCCCTAGCTTTGCAACGAGAGCGATGCATCCATAGTCCAAAATCTCCTCATAGTGATCGTAAAGCGCTTCGTAGCGCTTGTAGGTTTCCCAACGCATCCATTTCGGCTTCGGTGGGAAATCCCACTCTTCAGGATCAAGGTCCGCGATTAGCCGTGACTTGATCCGGGCTTTGCCCGCGTGCGCCCGATTTGTGATGTCATTGAACTGCGACTGGTAAGCAACTTGCCTGCCCCAGGTTTGGCGGCTGCAAAATCGAGTTGCACCATTTGGCTTCCATAGCACCGAAGCCCGTCGATTCTTGACTGGGCAAATAAAGTACCATTGCCAGCCACCAAAATGCCGTTCCTCCGATACGAGCGTGATCCGTTGGTCAAGATTCCCGACCTGAATTCGAAACCAACCTGCATGCGGCGCGGTCATATCGGCCGTGATCAGACCAGTCGCAACGTCGCCCCAATACGAATGCGTCCACGTAATCCCCCGGAGACCGATGTTCGCGTCACGGCGAATGAACCCTCTTTTTGCGAGCCTATTTAGATCGAGCTTCAATCAAACCCGCTGACGGCTTTTAGCCATTCACTCCTCCTAAATTAGGACAATAGTCCGCCTTCCGCGTCCTCCCCCTCCCCAGGAACTGCCCTGAAAAGAGGAGCGGTATAGAGGGAGCACATTTCAGCACCGTTTACCGAGGACTGCCCTTTATCGGTGGCCAGCCGCCTCCCCGTTGCGCAACACAGTAACAACACCGGGGTTCGTGATCCTCGATATCCCTCAGCCCATGCTCGGGCAGTCGGGCCGTCGGAAGGGCTTTCACCTGAAGTTCCGGCGGTGCATTCCGGATTTTTGGTCCGGTAACCTAACGGCTGATGGCGTCCACGAGCAGAGAAGGCCCAGTGCGCGGACGAGAACGGGGACAGTCGTCAAACCAACCCGTTCTTTAGCCCGCGCTCAATCAGCTACCGCTGGCGCCCTTCTCTACTTCCCTCTACTTTGGATTGGCGCGACCGCAAATTTGCCAGTGCTGGTGAAAGCTCAATAGTGTCAGCCAGCCGCGATAGCTAAGTTTGCCAAGTTAAGTACTTGAGGTTAGTCGATGTGTCCGTTCTGCTGGGATCGCCAACAATTCAGTTGATAATTCAATTACTTGGCTCGATCCTCGTTTCGTTCTCTCGCTCGATTCGTGTTGCGAGGCGCTGCAAACCGGTGACAGCGATTTCAATGATTTACCATTCGCTACCAGTGCCTCCGTGCAACACGGGCACAACACGGCGCTTCACGCTTCGTTCGCTTTAGCGCACCTGCGCGCAATCAAGCCGACGATCGTCAAACTGAACGTTCGGGCGCGCCCATGAATCGGCCAGCCCTGCAGGTAGTAGCCGCGCTGCCATTGCTCGCCCTCGCCGCCCTATTGCTAGCGTTCGACGTTCACCCGATGGTTCTCGCCATAATCGGCGTCGTGGTGGCCATACCAATCGTAGCGCTCTTGGCTTTGTTCGCCGTGGCTATGGTGCTCACCGTGAAGGCTGAACAACTCGGCGGCAGCGGGATAGAATAACCCGCCGGCAAAGAATGCTGCGTGGCGGGGGAAATTTCAGATTGTCGCGGGAGGTTCGGGATCATTGCGTGATGTCCCTGACTTCCCCGGGTCTGAGGTTTAACGCCGCCATTTCTCGGGCCGTCAACTGGTTGAGCAAGGAAGCGGACCAGCCTTCAGGAACCACGTTCAGCACCTCGTTTAAAGCATCCTCTCTGGCGCAGGCGACGGCATAAATCCGATGGTTCTGACCATCGGTTCTCACCCTGACCAAGTGGACTTCGCCGTTACTTCCCATCCCCTAATATGCATATGGAATCACTTGCGTTCCACGCCGCCGCCAGAGTCCGCTGGCGCTCACATCGGCGCGGGGCAAGTATGCCTTTCGGCGCTCCTCGCCACCCTGGCGTCCTTCGACATGCGCTAAGAAGCGGCCCCAACATCTGGGGCTGGGTTTGAGCTGGGGCCGCCCATTCCAACCGCCGGTCACGCGGAGACAAGCGACCAACGGCCAGCTAAATTACCGCAGCTCGGTTGATCGTTCAGCACAATTGTGTACTCAAGTGCATTCCCTACGCGGGTGCAAAAACGACGGTCTCAGTGCCGTAAGCGCCCAAGCAGGCTGGCAAAAGAGCGGCCCTCGCCCACGACGGCGATTATCTTAGATACGGCAAGAAGCGCGTTGGTCTAGCCGACTCTCAGGTTTTCCGCGGACGTCTTGCCGCGATTTTCCGTCTCTTCGTAGCTAACCTTGGCGCCCTCGTTGACGCTGCTCAGGCCGGCCCGCTCAACGGCCGATATATGGACGAAGACGTCTTTGCCCCCGTTGTCTGGCTGGATGAATCCATAACCCTTGTTCGGGTTGAACCATTTAACCGTGCCTGTCGCCACGGGCCGCACTCCCTGTTGAAGCAAGTCTGGTAGCCTAATTCGGATAACCAGTGCTCGGCAAGGAATCCCGCGAAAAAGCCCCGGACGAAGAACCCCGCCGGTAAGGGCGCGGGCACGTTCGAACCCCTCGACGGTTCGCGGCATGGTTGTTTTTATTGGGACCACTCGTCGGGTTGTGGTAAATAGTTGCTTGGGGCGGAGGAGAGCGAATGGAACCTCCCGAGCAAACACCGGACAAACGCCACCCTCAGATTGTGGGCGGCGAAGATCGCATAAAGGCGGCGATTGAATCTCTTGAGAAGGAGAACCGCTCGCTTAAAGACCTTGTGATCAAGCTGTCAACGCTCATTATCCGGGGGATTACCGGTAAGAAGTAAGGCCGCCTCAGTTGGCGCTAATCTCAATTGTCCGGTATGCCGTTTGGTATGTCCGAAGACGTAGCCCGATTCCGCAAGCAAGCTGAAGAAGCCAGAGAGCACGCGGCGCGCGTTGTAAGCCCTCTCGACAAAGAGGCTTGGCTGCGGATCGCTCAGGAATGGCTGAGGCTAGCGGATGCGGTTGACCCGCGCCCGAAGTAAGGCTGTCTCAGTTGGCGAAGGCCATCCAATAAACAGCTAGCCCCCTAGCCCGGCGACTAAAGCCACCAGCGCCCAATCGCGTTTCGTGAGCAGTTCGAACATCTTTAGTTCTTTTGGCCCGCCAACTGCACAAACGGCCCCGGCGCGGGGGACGTTATGCTGCACCGAGGCCGCCAACCCAATGGGGGTTTTTCTCCCGGTTGGAGGTTAGGGGCATACCCCGGGAGCGCAGAGTTGATTCCTCCGGCGCGTGATCGTTCCTAGCTCCAAGAAAAACCCGCCGGTAACTGTCCCCGGCGGGTTTCCTTTACGCATTACTCTCGCGGGGGCTTTGGGGTCCGTTCCACGATTGCCTGCCAGCATATCGATCGGTGGTTAAAGAACTTTAGCTGATCAATGCGTACGTCTTTTGAAGTCGTTCTTGGATTGCCTCTATGCGGCTTATCCAACGGCCTGCCCTGACATTGCGAGTCGTTACTGCTCGCCAACCTGCATTCGCCGTTGGCACAATCGCGATCGAGATCCCGTGAAGAGGAAAGTCGTCGAACGCCTGCAATTCCTCGTAAAATAACCATGCGAGATCAGTGCTCGAAATTTTGGTTTTCGCCATCCTTGCTGGCTCGCTGTTAATAAGGCCCGGCCGGTTTGAGCCGGGCACCGGTGATGCAAAGTGCTTTAGAAAAAAGCAACTCTAACGCGAGTGTCGTGAATCACCTAGCATTTCCAATCAAAATACGACCCGCAACAACGCGGATACCCCACCCGTGCGCGGCCAAGCGCACAGGTGGGAGCACTATCAGATGCCAGTGAGGCACTTGCCGAGAAGCGCAAGCGCGATGCTGATCTTGAAGCAGGCGCGGCCTGCGTACAGTCGGATCAGGCGCATCGCCCGCCTGGACTTTCGCGTGCCCTCGGCCAGGCCCTCCTTAAACGCAGTCGATCCGTAGTAGCTGACTATATCCGAAATACACTCACAGCTTTATCGACCATGACGGAAACCCCGTTTCTACCTCCGAGCGCCGGGCCGCAAGCGCGTGCCGCTGCCTGGCCTGCCGTGGTCCCCTGAGTTCATGGAAGCGCGCCAGCGGGCACTAGATGGCGACTGGGTAGTGCCGCAGCTCGGTGTCAGCCGCACCAGAGCACCGTGAATGCGGCTACCTCACTTCACATCGTCCCAGTCGTTACCCTGCGCCCGGTCATCGGGCCGGCCGGTGAATACGACGATCTTGCCTTCCTGGATCTGGACGCGCTGCACGGCCAAGCCAGCATTCACCGCGCCCCTGACGGCCTTGGTGACGTCACCCTGCTTGAACTTGTGCGCGCCGCGGGACATTGCGTTGAATACACTCCATTGGGCGCTCGGCCGGCCAGGCCACATGCGCGTCGTGGTTCGCGAAATGCTTGCGAAACCGAGGCCCAATGAAAGTCGGGAATCTGTTTGCGCATTATTCGAAAGCTACCGCTCACTATGCGGAAGACAAACCTCTTCGAGCGCGGCGAGATCGGACCAGAGGTATTTCTTGAGGGCCTGGTGTGTCGAAGCTCGTCGATCGACCGTACCGGCCGGGCCGGTCACCCAACCGGGTAAAGGTCAAAAACCCCGCCTCTCCCGCCATGCTGCGGGCCAAGGATGCGTTTTCCTGATGGACGCACTACTTCGCGCGAAATAACCGAGCACTCACCCCTTCGGGGTAGCGCCGGCTACTCGGCCGCACGGCCGTGCGGCACATTCAGGAACGAGCAGCCTCTGAATTTCTAGTAAAATCAGAGCGTCCCCTCACAAACTTAATGTTCTCGTTAAATTGCTAGGGCGTTCAGGAGTGCCAAAGAAACGGCCCCAACGTGCGCGGTGGGCGAACACTGGGGCCGACATTTCCTCGAATGAAGCGCGGGGGGACGTTGCATCCATTCGGTCGTGCACAACTAAGTCGATCCGGTCAGGAATCGTTCCGCTCCCTTTAACGGGGCGGCTCAATCGCACAGCCTTCCGGCGTGAACCCGCGGGCTCAGTCACTATTCGGCCTTGGGGTCGAGCGCTCACGGCGCTAGTCTTGCTTGCTTGGTCATCTTTGTCGCGATTCGTCATACGACGCTGCTCTTCGTGATGGATTGAGCAACCCTATTATGAGCGTGGTCTGGGGAAACTGCGATGAAACTGCTCAACGAATATTTGGACCACGCGCTCTCGTTTGAACAGTTGGCGGCCCAAGAGGAAAGGCCGGAAGTCAAAGCGCAGTTCGAGGAGCAGGCAGCCGCCTATCGAAAACTAGCAGCCGATCGCGCGGCAAGGTATGGGCTTCGAGCCCCTAGGCCGCGCTGGGGCCGTTCATTTCAACCGCGGGCAACGCGAAAAAGCGACCAACGGCGAGCCAAATTACCGTAAGTCGGTTGATCGTTCGGAGCTACTTTGGAGTACCTCCGCGCTTGATCCCCCAGCGCCATCCGCCGGCTTCCGCCGGCTTCCGCCGGCTTGTAGAATTGGGCTGCAAAGCGAAGCCCAACCCTGATCCGTTACCAAGCCTCTCGGGGCGACGCTCTGCGCCTGACATGATTACAGATTGTAGTTGTCGCTTCGCTCCTCTGCAGGTAAGTTTAACTCTCGGACAGACGCCCCCCGGCCTGGTCATTTTATCAGGTAAAAGCATTGCATTTTTAGCCAAGACGTTATTCGCTTCGAAAGAATTTTAAAAATGAATCACGAAACCAAGAGATTGGTTGTCGGCAGTCGTTTTAAGATGAGTGAACTCGGAGTCGCTCGATGCCCGGATCTAGCAGGGCAGACAGGGATCGTTGTCGAGGTGAGCCACAGCAACACGGGCGTTACCGTCTTGTTCGGCGGGGCCAGCAGACCAACTGCCCTGCACAGGGATTTTATCACCCCGATCTCGCGGTAACCGGATCGCTTGCTGGCCCACTCTGGTTGCGGAAAACTCCGCTTAGCGATGGGGCTGAAGGCGAAGCGTTAGGAGGTTTCATTGGCTGACATCGTGAACCTTGGAGATAAGCTAAAAGCGCAGCAGGAAAAAACAGCCCGCATGGACCTGACGGCTAAAATGATCCCAATCATGGTCGAGACAGTTGAGAAGTTTTATTCGATGGGCGCCACACCAGAACACATCGCGCGCTTTCTGCAGGTCGCCATCGAGGAAATTAACAAAAGGCCGCGCTAGATTGAGGGACTGAAGCCAACCATGTCCATATCTGCTAAACTCATCAAGTTGGTACCTGAGGGCGAAGCGAACGCGGTCTCGGGCCGAGTGCTCTGGCAGCAGCTGGGCATGTGGTCACCCGTTAGTGTCAAACACACTTTGAAGAAGATGGCCGCAGCGGGTGAAATCGAAAGGAAACACGTTCCGCACCCAACTGGTGAAGTGGGATTGTATTTCAAACAACCGAGCCGGCCGCAATAAGCGCTGGCAGCGTTCCGTGGATCTCCACAGACACGAAAAAAGGTAGCTCCTCGCCGCCCCGCATGGGCTCCTCCAGCAGAGGTAATTACTTGAGCCCGCATCCGTTCCGATCTGGAACAAATCGCGGCAGCCCCGTTTGAGTCAAAATTCTGTTGCGTGAGGTTGCGTTATGCGTAGGTCCAACTGGACGCCGTCTATTGTGCCCAACGAAACCGATCAGACGGTCTATCTGGTCGCCAGTGGCCGCGCCTGGGTCGAGGCCGACTACGAAACCACCGACCTGGAGACCGTGATCCAGGACCTCCTCACAGGCCAGTACACCAACCCGATCCGTGTCGTCGCCTTCAACACCGCCGAGCGCTGGTCCGAAGACGTTTCCGAAGACGTAGCTCACGAACTCCGGCGTCGCTGCGATCTGCAGATGCGGGACGTGCCGTTCTTCCTTCAGGATTTCACCGACCGCTATGAAGGCCGGTATCGCGACGTGCAGTTGCCGCTGCCGATGCGTTTGGTCTGACCGTGGCCTTCCAGCGGAAGAAACCGGCAGCGGAAATTTCACCCCGGCGGGCAGCTATTCGCGTAGTCTCACAGGGTGGCAAAAAAATTATTCCGTAATGTCAGATACTGAACAGACGAAAATCCGCGCCCAATTCTAATTTTCAGCCTCGCAGGTTAATGCCATGACAATCAAAACGCGGCTGCTGAAGCGCCGCCGCCGGGGCGTGGGGGAATGCCATGTTAGATCTCAACAGGGAGATTGAGCTTCTGGAACGCTGCGCCTCGGAATGCGCGCTGATTTCCGACTTGGCCACCGATCAGCACGCACAACAGGAAAAAAGAAAACTTGCGATTGAATATCGTCAGCTAGCGGAGGATTTGAAATCCTACCGGTCGACCTGGGCGGTTTAGCAGCATCTCGCCTATAATGAGTTCTGAATAATTCTTTGTGCCTAACATGGGTTGTTGCCGGGAGGCTTCCACACCTCCTAAAGTCGGGCCGGTTTCTTGCCCGCCAACGCGCTGCTCGCAGAGCGCCAGAAGTCCGGGGCACCGATCCGATCATCCGCCGGAACGGCGAGCTGCTCACGCGATCGCTTCCTTCGGGGACAGCAAAGGGATTTAACCGTCGCCCAGGTTCCCATACCCCGCCTACTGTCGCAAGGTCGGCGGATAGACTTGCAGCTGGCTCCGATTATAGTAGCGTCACATCAAGAAAAAATTGCACGGCCGCCCGGCCAGGCCAATTAAAAAAGGGAGAGCTTTCGATGCATTTTCTAAAGGCTGCAGTTGCGGTAGGTGTCGCCGTCACAGCGTTTGCTGGGGTAGCACTTGCACAGAGCAAGCCGCAGGAGATCAAGATCGGTATCACCACATTCCTGTCCGGGCCGGCTTCCGTCTTCGGCGTGCCGGCAAAGGCAGCGGCTGAGATGATAGCGGAAGACCTGAACAAGAAGGGAGGCATCGGCGGTGTCCCCGTGAAGCTTTCCTTCATCGATGAGGGCGCCGGCGGCGAAGCGCTGGTCTCCAACTACCGGCGCATGGTGCAGGACGAAAAAGTCGACGCGACATTCGCCTCGATCTCTTCCGGCAGCTGCAACCAGCTTGTTCCGGTTGCCGAAGACCTCAAGGTCATGAACTTTATGTGGGATTGCGGCGCGGCCTCAATCCTCGAGACGAAGAAGTATCGCTACAATTTCCGCACGCAGGCGAACGGCACGCCCGAGATGCTCGCGGTGCTCGTCTATCTCCTCAAGACAAAGCCCGACTTCAAGACCATCGCGGTCGTCAACCAGGACTACGCGTGGGGCCGCGAAAGCTGGGAAATATTCTCGACCGCATTGAAAGCGATGAAGCCTGACGTTCAGGTGGTGGCGGAGCTCTTTCCGAAGTTCGGCGCCCCTGACTATTCCACTGAGGTATCCCGCTTGCTGGCACTGCGGCCAGATGTCGTCCTCACTACCTCCTGGGGCGGCGACCTCGACACACTGGTGCGACAGGCAGGCCAACGCGGCTTGTTGCAGCAATCGACATTTGTGCTGGGTATCGGCGAATCCTCGATCCAACGACTGGGCAAGGATCTGCCGGAAGGCCTGATCGTTGGCGCGCGCGGGGACCACTGGTTCCTGCATCCCGAAAAAAAGAACGATCCTGCCTTCAAGGCCTTTGCCGAGGCATTCAAGGCAAAGACTGGCGCTTGGCCGATCTACCCGGTCTACCATATGGCGCAGGCCTTCACGGCATTGCAGACGGCCTATGACAAGGCGATCAAGGCCAATGGCGGCAACTGGCCGACGCGAGAGCAGGTCGTGGACGCGACTGCCGGTACCGAATTCGCGACCGGTTTCGGCAGGCCAATCACGCTAAGGCCTGAGGACAATCAGGGTCTGGAAGCGCAACTCGTCGGCGTCACCAAATCCTTTCCGGGCTATGACTTCAAACTTCTCGACAACATGATGATCTTCGATCCAAAGGTGATCACCAATCCGGCGGGCGTGCGCTCGGTCGATTGGCTGAAGACGCTCAAGCCGGAATTCGTCAAGATGGACGTGCCGACCTTCAAGCAGTAGTCCTGATCACCGTCCTTCGGTTTCAACCGGAGGACGGGCTTTCCTGAAGGTCCTCATGAACTCGACTCTCGCCACCCTGGCCGTCCTGGACGGGATCAGTTACGCCGCCTTGGTGTTCCTGGTTTCCGTCGGGCTCAGCCTGATCTTCGGTGTGCTGCGCGTGGTAAACGTGGCGCACGGCTCGCTCTATGCCTTCGGCGCCTATCTCGCCGCGACATTCAGCCTCGCGATCGCACAGGTGTCGCCGTGGCTCACCTATCTGGCGCTGCTGGCCGCCTCCATCGTAATCGGCATCGTGTGCGGTGGTTTCATCGAGCGCTTCCTGTTGCGGCCGCTCTATGGACGCGACGACGTGCTGCAGCTTCTGATCACCTTCGCAGCCTTCATGATCATGGACAATCTGCAGCGTCTGATCTGGGGCGTCCAGCCGATTTTCGCTGCCGAGCCCTTGAGGCTATTGCCGAACATCAGCGTATTCGGCGTAAACTATACGTCCTACCAGGTCATCCTGCTACCGGGCGTGGCGGTCGCGACACTGCTCGGACTGCGCTACTTTCTGCGGAAAACCCTTGCTGGCGCCGTGATTCTGGCGGTCACTGAGGATCGCGAGGCGTCAACCGCGATCGGGATCGACGCCCAGCGCGTCTACTCCATTACGTTCATCATCGGGGCGAGCCTGGCGGCGCTCGGCGGCGCCCTTGCTTCGCCCACCACGTCGCTGGTGCCCGGCATGGGCGCGGACATGATCGTGCTGTCTTTCGCAGTGGCGGCCACTGCGGGCCTGGGGCAGATCGAGGGCACCGCCCTCACGGCCCTCATGATCGGTTTGACGCGCGCCTTCGTCATCTATCTGCAGCCAGAGTTCGAAGTCCTCGTACCCTATCTGCTGATGGTACTGGTGCTTCTGGTGCGTCCGTTCGGACTGTTCGGTGCCGTGCAGGTGAGAAAAATCTGATGGTGGGCCGCATCAAGCCGATCACGGCAGTCGCAATCATCTTCTTTCTATCGAGTGCGATACTGCCGCTCTTCGTCGCGAGTTGGTCGACGCTGTTCGCGCTCATTCTCGCCAAGGGCGTCGTGGTGCTTGGTATCGTCCTGTTGCTGCAGGCGGGACAAGTGTCGTTCGGACACGCGATGTTCTTTGCCACAGGCGCCTACACCGCGGCGTTCTGGGGCAAATACATCGGCGGTGGCGATATCCTGCTCTATCTCGTGCTCGGTGGCTTAACGTCCACTGTTTTCGGCCTGATCGTCGGTCTGTTCGTGGTTCGCTACCGGGAAATCTTCTTCGGAATGCTGAACCTGGCTTTCTCGATGGTGTTGTGGTCGCTGCTTGAGAAAATGTTCCACTACACCAACGGGGCTGACGGCATCCGGGTCGCCCGTCCCGGCTTGCTCGGATTTTCGTTCACGCCGGAGACGTTCCAGTACGTCATTCTCTATGTCAGCCTCTTGATCGCGATTGCCGCGTTCTACGGCGTGCAACGCTATCTCGACAGCCCACTCGGTCACATGTTGCGGGCAATGAAATCAAACGAAACCCGGCTCGAATATCTGGGAATGTCGGCGCGGCGCGTGCTGCTCATCGGTTACGTGATCTCCGCGTTTCTAGGCGGCATTGGCGGTACGCTGGTATCGATCATTCAGCAGATCGCGACGCCCGAGTTCGGCTTCTGGACCAAGTCCGGCGAGTTCGTGTTCATCGCGATCCTCGGCGGCGGCGCCCATGCCTTCGGTGCTTTCGCGGGTGCTGCGATGTTCGAATGCGTGCGGTTCTATGCCGCCGCGCATCTGGCAGACTCCTGGCAGCTCATCCTCGGCGTTGTGCTGATCGTCATCATCCTTTACGCGCCGAACGGCCTGATCGGCCTCCGCCAGCGCTACGGTCAATCCAGGCAGAGAGGGCATTGATGGCCCACGTCCTGCTTTCCGCAAAGAACATCAAGATCCGGTTCGGCGGCGTCATCGCCGCCGATGGAATCGACCTCGATGTCCTCGAGGGCGAAAACCTCGCCATCATCGGGCCGAACGGGGCCGGCAAGACGACGTTCCTCAACATATCGACCGGTTATCTGCGGCCGCAAGCCGGCTCCGTAACCTTTCTCGGCCACGACATCACCGCGCAGCTGCCGCGCAGGATCACCAAGCTCGGCATAGCCCGCGCCTTCCAGATTCCGCAGCTATTCCTCGATCAGACCGTGATGGAGAATATGCTGATCGCGGCCGCCTCCCTGCGAGGACGCCCGTCCGGCTTCCAGGCCCTATCGCGGATGCCGGAGGTGCCGGAAATGGAGCGGCTGCTGGATCTCGTCGGTGTCAGATCGTATGCAGAACGTACTGCGCGGGAGCTGCCCGAGGGGCAGCGCAAGCTCGTCGATATCGCGCTCGCGCTCGCGCTGAAGCCAAAGCTGCTTTTGATGGACGAACCGACCTCGGGCGTTGCGTCGTCCGAGAAACTAGCCATCATGGACATTCTCACCACGGCGCTCGCAAAGGAGAAAGTAACCTCCGTCTTCGTCGAACACGACATGGATATGGTGGAGCGCTACGCCAACCGCGTCGCCGTGTGGAACGTCGGCAAGATCCAGAAGATCGGCACGCCGGCGGAGGTGCTGGCGGACCCGAAGGTCCGGGAACAGGTGATCGGGATATGACACCGATGCTGAGTTTCGAGAACGTCAACGTAGCGATTGCGGACGCGCCGGTGCTGCGCAATGTCAGCTTCTCGCTGCTTCCAGGCGTAAGCGCCGCGCTCATCGGCCGAAACGGCGCCGGCAAAACCACGACCGTGCGCACCATCATGGGCTTCACGAAGGCGAGCGGCATCGTTCGGCTGGGCGGCGAGGATCTTGGACCGGTCCCGCCGCATCGCCGGCCGTCGCTTGGTCTTGGCTACGCGCCTGAGGATCGGCGCCTGTTTTCCGCCTTTACCGTCGAAGAAAACATTTTGCTTCCCGGCCGCGTCGGTAAGCTGAGTCCGGAAGAGACGCGACGGCGGTTGGAGCGGGCCTATTCGGTGCTGCCAGAACTCAAGGAGCTTGCAAAGCGTCCGGCGGGATCGGTCTCGGGCGGACAAGGCAAGATGGTGGCGCTTGGCCGGGCGCTTATGCTTGGCACCCGGCTGCTTATCCTGGACGAGCCATTTCAAGGGCTTGCGCCTGTCTTGGCGCAGCGATACGCGGAAGCACTCCGACGGCTTCGTTCGCAGGACAAGGACATTACGCTCCTCATCACCGAATCAAATCCGAAGCTGCTCGAGACATTCGCGGACGTGACTCTAACGATCGAAAGAGGCGAGATAGAAGGAGCACGGTGAACTAAGTGAAGCAATGGCTTTCATCGCCCGGTCTTAGAGCGCCAGAGTAATGCTGCTGACGTTACTCATTGGATTGGTCGGGCTGGTGTTGGTGACGCGCGACCAAAGGAAGCGGCAGCTAGAAAGATAAGGCCGCCGTCCGTGGGCGGCCTCTTTCGTTGTGCCTGATCGCACTCGCAAACCGCAATCCGTAGCGGCTTCCCTTAGAGGCATTGCAGCGCTTCAATCGGCCATGCCCACCCTCACCCGCCGCCCTCACCCCAAACTCTCCGACTGTTGGCATGTCTTTTGTGGTGACGTTCAGGTCGGCACGATCGCGGTCCAATCGGGCTTGCCTGTCAAAGCTAGGCAATGGCGATGGGACGTCGGTTTCTACCCAGCATCTCACCGCGGGCATAACCGCTCCGGCTATGCGGCGAGCTTCGATGAGGCGCGGGCGGGCTTCGAGGTCGCCTGGAAAGACTACCTCCCGAAATGCACGGAAGCTGATTTCAACGAGTATCGCCGCCAACGCGCCTGGACGGCTTGGAAGTACCGCATGCATGAGGGGGGCCTAGCTCTGCCGACGCAATCGACCAACGGACGGGCGCGCTGTTTCTGCGGCTCCTCGATCGATGTAGCGAGCGCCGCGGCGCACGTTAATGAGGCGCATCCTGAGCCCGCCTGAATAGGGAGCGGAAAACTTGAATCGGATCGGCTCGCACGATCATTGCCATGGTAATCATCTGCGGATTCGTGGGGCTATGGGGCATGCTGAGATGAAGTTTTCGACTGAACGACCTTATGCGGATCCAGAGAAGGCCGCGCGCAAGATCCTAGAGATTGCTAATGCGACGGAAGCCATCCAGGATGGCCGCATCCACATCGAGAAGATCAACGCTCCGATGCTGTACAAGGAAGGCGCTTCGCCCGCGGAATACGGCGCCGGGCTGCGCTTTGCAATCGACAAGGGTTGGCTGTTGCTGCACGAGAGCGGCACCTTCGTGAAGTTCACCCCGGCCGGGGCCGAACTGTTCGCCTGAGAACGCGAAAAGCCGCCCCTTCAGTTATAGCACGCCCACAAAGGCAGAAACGATCAAGATTGCCGCTCCCACCGCTGGGATTATCACATCAACTGTTACGCGTCGCTTGGCAGATTCGGTCATGGCTGAACCCTCCATCCACGGGAAACCGCGTTGTCTGACCTATCGCGACCGAGCACTGTGCGTCAGCTCACATACATATCGAGAAAGTTCACCCAGGCGGGCCTGTTCGTGGCTCGGTGCAAGGGTACGGGTGGTGTCGGGGTGGTCCCTGTCCTCGGAGTGCGTTTCGTGCGAACGCCTGTGCCGGTTCTCGGTCGCGGATGGGGGACTCAATGGAACCCAGTGTTCAATTTTATACACCTGGGGCGGAACGATTTTCCGGATCCGACGTGATCTATTCGGGTAGGGCAAACGGCATGAGGACGTGCAATGCCCAGCAGACCCATCAAGCTCCCTTCCGAGGGCATCATGAGCAGTATGCGTCTGCCGAGGACATGTTGCCGTTGGACCGCGCCAGGGACGCGCTTCCAAGCAAGGCCACGAGCCCCACTCCGAGAACGACGGCAAGCGCCCAGGCAGCGAGGCCATGTAGGCCGTCGCGATGCTCGATTTCGTCAACATCCGAGGCGGCCGGAGCGACACTCGTTCGCCCCGCAATGTAACCTCCCACGCCGAAACTCAGTGCAGCCTGGATAATGAGATAGAGTCCCGACAAAATCCAAAGTGCGGCCGACGCGTCCCGCCACGTCGGCGCAGTCGACGAAATCCCCAACCCGACCGTCGCGCCGAACGCCAACAGAATCGACGACAGCGCGGTTGCCACCAGCGCACCCAATATCGCGGGCGACCAGTTCAAATACCTGGAGGGAACCTTAATGGGAGCAGCGCCGTGTTCAATCTGTTTTACCATGTCAGCGCAGCCCGAAGAATGACAATACGGCCAGGATGACGACGACTAATCCAACCAGATAAATCAAACCGTTCAATTTTCTCTCCTCGTTTCGCTACGATCGCACTTGCAGTTCATGTTGCGCTCTGCGATGCGCTCTTTCCCGCCGCGTCGACCACGCGGCTGACCTTGCCTGAAAGGTCGTCCATCGCCCCCCTTGCGCCGTCGATCGTGAGGCCCTGCCTGCGCGCTTCGTCTGCCGCGGTTTCCACGACGGTTGCCGCAACCGTGGCCGCCTTCTCGATCTGCTGGCCTGCGATTTCGGCAGCCTTGCTTTTCAGGGTCTCGCTGGTTTCGCCAAGGTATGATTTTTCGATGTCGGTGTTCGGCAAGGCTGCGGCGATGCCGGCGCCGATGGCCAATCCAATGGCGCCCAATGCCAGGGGCTGTGCCTTTAACAGATCGGTCAGATTGCCCCGCACCGTGCCAAGAACGTCGGCTGAATCCGGCAGGGCCTTTGCGTATTCCGAGGCCATGCGGGTCGCGGTTTCGATACCATCGCTGCCCGTCTCACGGAGCGTTCCGGCAGCGAATGCAACGCGGTCCTGTGTGGCGCTCATCGCATTCCTTGCCGCGTCCGGCAGGCGATCCAGGCCGGTCTTCTGAAGAATATCGCCAGGTGCACCCGCTTTGCCGGCGAACAGCCAGACCAGTCCCATTCCGATGAGTGCCGCGGAGACCGGATTACGGCGCGCTGCGTTGCCAAGATCCTTGATAAAGTCCGAGCCCTTTTCAGTCATGTCGGTCATCGGACCATCTCCCTCGCTGCCGCTTTGTCACGCTGTACTTCTTCAATCGTTGCCGTCGGCTTCAATGCATCGCCCGAGAGGCGGTTAAGGCCCACCACGATGAGGGCGGTCGATAAGACCGCTGCGCTGCCACCGGCGATGAGATATGCGATGGGCTCGGAAAGCCCGCCCTGTATGAGGGCAGCCGCCGCGGCAAACAACAGTAGGACAAGCGCGGGAATCATGATGACTGCCCCAGCACCCATCATTGCGGCGGCTCTCCCGGCCTGTCCGGCCTTTTCGGACAGTTCGGCGCGAGCCAGCACAAATTCGTTTCCGATCAGCTTTGCAAGCTGACCGACCGCATCGCTGAACAGTTCCGGGATCGAACGATCAGTTCGAGAAGTCATCGCGGTACCCTCGGTTGTCTGTTGCGGAGGAGCGGCTGTCCGTTCTCAGGACTTGCGAACTCGGGCCGTCGTCACTGGAGGAGCTCTTGAGGAACCGAACGGCTCCAAAACCCGCGAGGACCGCCAAGCCAAGGAAGGCCGTGGGTTGACGGCGCGCAAAGGATTGCGCTTTCCGGACCACGTCGTTCAGGTTGCCGTTGCGGATGTGATCAGAAACTCCCTCGATCTGGGAGGCCGCCTTCCGGATGTAGGTGCCCGCGAGCGGGAGATCCGTATCGAACTCCCGTGCCGCGCGCCGCATTGTATCCGCCAGGTTGCCAACGTATTCCGCGCCGGAAGATTTTTGACTGTTGACCGCGTCCTTGAGCTTGTCAGTAGCCTGAGATGCAACATCCTTGGCCGCATCGACGAGATCGGAGGCTTGGCCCTTGATGGCGTCGGTCGAGCTTTCAGCAAGATCCTTCGCCTTGTCGGTGAGGTCTCGGCCCGCCGACATGGCCTGCTCGCTCAAACTTTTCGTTGACGCAACCGCGTCGTCAAACTTCGCTCTTGCGGAGTCCTGGCCGGAAGACGCCGTGCCTTGATGTGCAGTTCCAATGAGGTCAGCCATGTCAGTTTCCTCCGCCGGGATGTGAATGGGGTGTCTTGTCCGGATCGAACGCCGTCGTGACAGCGCTTTCCGCCACGCGCCTGACGCGTTGCAGGATCTCGCTTGCCGACTCGTCCAGCTTGTCCGGGGTCAGGCCTTCCGCGCCGGCCTGCCGCGCCACGTTTTCAAAAATTTCGCCCGCTAAGCCCTTGGCAGCATCGAAGCCTTTGGAAGCCGCCTCGCTCGCCCGCCTTCGGGCGGCCGCGGCTGCGTCTCCGACGAGATATTCCTCCAACTCACTCTTGGGAAGCGCACTCGCAATCAGACCTCCGACCAACAGGCCGACGCCGGCGACCAGAAGTGGATTCTGCTGGATCGTATCCAACATGGTCTTTCCGGCGCGATTGGAATAATCCGCTGCCCTGTCCCGAACATCCCGGGCCGCTTCCAGCCCCGCATTCGCCGCCGACGAGGCGGCGCTTCGCGTGGCGGCGGCTGCACCAACGGCGATATCACGCGACGAATCCATCGCGGAACCAGCCACTTCAGACGCACTGTCTTTCATATCGGAAACACGCGTGTTGATCGCGTCGCCTGCCGAGGCGGCCGAGTCCCTTAGCCGGTCTGCCAGACTGAGCTCTGGCGTCGAGGACGTTGCGGTGCGGCGAACCTGGTCCGCGCCCGCGGACGGCACGTCGCTAACGCGTCCGGCGGCATCCGAAACCGCACCCGTTGCCGAGCTGATAGCCTCTCCAACCTGTGCCGACATATCCTGGCCACGCCGGCCGAGTTCGTCCGAGAGATCGGAGGCCATGTCGGAGGCTTTTTGGGTGATCGATTGGCCGCTCTTTGTGCCGGCAAAAAAGATTCCCGCGCCGACCATCAGCACGGGCAAGGGAATAGCCCTTGCGAACCTGAAAAGCGGATAGGCGAGGCTTGCGCCCACGGCCACCGCCTGCATCGGGTTGCGGCGCGCGGCCGCCGTTATGTCCTCCAACATGCTTTCGCCTTTGGAGCGGACGTAGCTCCTGACTTCCGCCTTGATGCTTTCGGGACTGATGCGCTGGCGAATTTCGCTCGCGGTGTCGGTTACGCTCGCCTTGAGCTGATCGACCGTTTGGGTCAGACCTGCGCGCGTCTGCTCGGTCTCGCGCTGTAGCTCTCGGAGCGATCGATCGGCCGTCTGTTGCATGACCTTGACTCCTTCCTGTGCCGAACTCGGGGACATTCTTATTGTTCCCGACGCGTTTTGACGCTGGCACTTTTGGCGACGGCGGCGATCACGGTCGCGATCCAGGTGGCTACGCGCTCGCGGAGCGCGGCTTCCTGGGTGCGCGGAGAGCTTATTCCGGCATAGGCGCGGAACACCCAGGATTCTGCACCCAGTTCAGACCGCCCGCACAAGCTGATGTTGTCTTACTTCCTTTTCTTAGCCTCAGCCGCGACGCACACTCGCTCTGCGTTGGGCGGCGATGCGCCTGGTTTGCTGACATCAGCGCCTGGCAGGAGGGCTGGTTTCTTGGCCTTTGGGTCAACTGTGGTCGGCACACTGGCACCTGCGTTGGGTGCCGGTTTTGCTGGTGTCTTTTCCCATCATTGGTCCGCCGGTCTGAGCCAACGCCAATGAAGGTCTTGCCAAAAAGGAAAGTGCTGCCGCCAGTACTATTTCTTTCATGGACCCCTCCTCCCAGTTAAAATTTCTTTAGTCGTCATAGCGGAGTTCGTTCCGACGGCCCTTGAACAGCCAGTGGCTCGCCGCTCGTATCGGCGCTCACGAAATCCGCTGCGGTGACGTCTAGCACCTCTAGGATGCGTCCGGGGCTGACCCCTTCGGGAAATAGGAACAACCCATCGCTCAATTGATTGTCGTGCGGAGAAGGAGATTGATTATGTCGATACGCCTCCCTGTCAAATTGCTCATCACAGCTCTTGTGCTTTCGCCCATTGCCTCATTTGCTCAAGGTGGTGGAGGCGGAGGCGGTGGTGGAAGCTCGGGCGGAGCGTCCGCTGGGGGCAGTTCGTCAAGCGGCGCGTCTGCCGGCGGCGCTTCGGGAGGGTCTGTAGGGACCAGTCCCGGAACTGCAGCCCCTAGCGCAGGCTCCGCTGGAGCCGGTAACTCGGCCATCAGCGGTGCCCCGAACGGGCCCGGCAATCCTGCGGGCCTCAACAATTCGTTGAACGACCCCAGTGGGGCGGCCAATTCTGCTGCAGCTCCGAATGCACCGGGCACGAATACGGTGGGGACCGCCAATTCTGGTGGTTCGCCTGGAAATGCTGGCGGGAGAAACTCTGCACCTCGCGGTTCTGTTACAACAGGAACGGCAGGTAACAGAGCTGGCGGCACAAGCACTGGCCGCATCGATGGTACGGTAACGCCAGGCGGCCCATCCACTCCCGCTGACGCGGTAATTAGCCAAGAGAACGCCAAGGTCGATGCAAAGGTGAAAAGTATCTGCAAGGGATGTTAAAAGCGCCCACGGTTAGGCGCAGGATCCGACGTGATTGTGGACCAGGCGTCCACTGAGCAAATTAAAACAATTTCAGCGTATTGCCAAAACGCATCTAGATACGGCTTCGCTCACTTGCTTCTGTAGTTCCGCCCGGCGACTTAAAGTCTCCGGATCTACCGATTGTTGATGGCGGCCCATTTTTGGCCTCCATCCAAAGATTTTCGTTCAATGCAAAGATTCCATACAACATAGCAATGACCAAGCCGGTAAACATTACTAGCACTCTTCGGCGGGTCATCGGGGGCCCCTGCACTTCTCTCGGTAACGGCAGCGGCTTCCTTCGCCCTGTTCTCCCAGCTTGTCATTATTTAAAGCCGCCGCGGCTATTAGCCTGAGTACCTTGCTCATAAGAAGACCCTCCATCTGAGAGATTTCAAGCACCGGTAAGACATTACTTAGGTGCAGACGGCCTTCTGGGAGCCTACCGGCGGCAATTATTACTTACCGACCTGCAACGATTTTGCGCCATCGAGGTGTTTCCGTAACGTATCGATTTGACCTGAGGCATATTCGCCGGCTGCATCCTTGAGCTTAGACGCCTTCATGTATTCGGCGATATCTTTCTGATGATCGGCCACCATGTGGGTAGCGAACATTTTGTCAAAAGCTGAACCGGACATTCTAGACATCTTGTCATAGTCGGCATTTTGCTTCGCATTCGGGCCGGTTGGTGGGTTTACCCCCACGCCCTTGGCAGCGTCCAAAGCCTTCTGATTGGCGGCGGCGTGGTCTGCAGAAAGCATCTTGCCATACGCTTTGACGTCATCGCTTTGACCATTCTTTTGTGCAAGGTCTCCCATGCTAACTTCAGCGAAATTGCCCTCGATTGCCTTCTTGAGGAAGGCCTGGCTGGGCTTGTCTTTCGCCTGAGCGCTGGCTATCGCGATCGAAAACAGGATGGTTGCTGTCCCAAGGGACGATATGATTCCTGTCATAGGAAATCTCCTACATATTTATTCCCTGAACGCACTATTGACCAAAGAGGTTCCAAATTTTTACAAGGGCGCTCTTTTAGCAAGCATCATTGGACGCTGCTGCTAGGTGTAAGGGGAAGCGTCGATGCAAAACACCGGTCTGATCATCGGCATCACAATAAAGATAGTTGTGTGCGGCGTAACGGCTGCTGCAATGCTTCTTTATCTGCCGGGATAAGCACACGAACCAACCAGCCAACGGCTAGCCCGGCTCCCTTCCCACTGGAACGTTCCCGCGAACGCTAGGTAATTAGCCCCAAAAAAGAAGCTACGACGCTCATAGGATGAATCACCGGGATGGTTTGCAGCGTTCACGCGACCTCATGTAAGAGAGAGGGCTGCCACTGGAATCTGACAGCCCTACACTCCTGCGCTTCATTAAAAATTACGCCGCCTTGCGGTTCACACTCTTGAGTGCCATCGCGTTCAGCTTGCTGTCAGCCGCCTTTTCCTCATCGAGATTTTGCTGCAGCAGTAACGCGCAGTCACTGCGGCCAAGCATATTCGCCCATGCGATTAACGTTCCGTAACGTGTGATTTCGTAGTGCTCGACTGCTTGGGCTGCAGCAATCAGGGCCGCGTCGAGCACGCTCTTGTCGTCCACGTCGCCGGCAACCTCGCTGGCTTCGTCCAGGATGCCGTCGATGGCGGGGCAATCGACGCCCGTGGCTTCGACACCGTGCATTTGGAATACTTTCTCGAGGCGGACAATCTGTTCCTCGGTCTGGGCAAGATGGGTCTCAAAGCCGTTCCTGAGGGTTTGGTCAGTCGCCTTCTCGATCATGTCCGGAAGACTTTTCGCGATCTGCTGCTCTGCGTAATAGATATCGCGCAGAGTATGGACGAAGAGATCGTCGAGGGTTTTAATGTCTTTGGTAAAAAAGCCCATGGCTTCCTCCCTGAGGGTTTCATTGAGAAACAAACCAGTTGGGAGAACTAGTGTTCCTATCGCCGTTACAAGGCTAATTCTTGGACCCCACTCCAAGGCGATCTTCTGGGCAGCCTCAATAGCTGCGGTTGATCGGCACCTAGGGACAGGGCCGCCGAGCTCCCGCAGGCCTGCGGGCCACCCCCGCGATCACCTGATCCTCCGCAAGTTTGCTGGCAGGCCTGCTGTAAGCTCGCTTCCGAATTCTGCTTTCAAAGCCGGTAGCCCGATTCCCAAGGCCTCAGCAATGTCGACATCCCGCGCGCCAAGGGCGGCCATTGCCGAAACAAACCGCGGAGCTCGATTTGCCACCCCTTGGACTGAATACATTTCCATTGCCAGTGCGCTAGCCAAGCTCCCCAAGTCGTCCGGATGCGGTTTTGACGGTCGCTGAAGCAGCCAGTGGCTCCGCGTTGCATGGGCGAGCAAATCGCCATAGTTCACGCCAAAAGCGCCAAGGATCTCCTCGAGGGGCTGGTTCGTCCCGGCGAAGTAAGCCTTGCCAATCTCATCCCAATTAGCACTAGCGGCCCGCGGCTTGCGGCCTGCACCCTTCCTAAAGCCACCGCGGCCCGTGCCTTTTGATTTCGTCACTGCTTTTCCACCTTTCCGTATGATTTGAAACTACGAGAAGTGCCAGTAGATCGGTGGTTTCCTGTACATTTCACCCCTTTGAATAGGTGATTGAGGATCTCCCCGGGGCGAAAAAATCTCTGCGTGCCAGCCCCTGTGGTGGAAACCCAAAGCTCACCTTCCAAGACCAACCCGCCCCCCCGGCATCAAACCTTCAATACAAACTCGCCGTTGCGTGGCCGACCATTGCCGGCTGGACGAGTCGCGCAAGTCGAATCAATGAATTCCAGCGCCACTCCTCGAGGTCGCTCGCATATCGCAGCATCGAGTTCCGAAATTCTTCTCCATTGACGTCAGGCCGCGACCCAGCAGCGCATTGCCATGACCTAGCGCGCTCGGCGCCGGTTTTCGGCCGGGGCCGCACTTTAAGTTTTGGTGGATCTACCTCACTCATGCGCGCGGCCTCGATAGCTGCCAGACCGGCACCGCGTTGCGGAGCGCCGTCCGGCGGTAGCGCAGGATTCCGCCCGTCGCGGTTCTGATGGTTGCGCAGTTCACGTCTATTGCAACTACTGCCCCACCGCTGATTGGCGGCACCAGACCCATGCGATCGAACCGCGCGGCCGGCGCCGCCGCGTCGACGCCAAACACGTCCGAGACGCTCCAGCCACAAGCCGCGGCCTCGTTTGCCCAATTATCTAGAAATACTCCCGCGTCATTGATCAGGCCGCGCCAGCGGTCTTTGCTGAAGCCTCTCGGGGGGCTTGCAAGATCTAGGCGCCCAAACCCTTCTGCCCATGAGCGAGGTACCTCCGCGCCATATTGGACTAGCGCAGCGCGTTCCTCGAATTCGGCAGCGTCATCATTGCTTGCGACATTTGCGACACTTGGCTCGCTAGCAGCGGAGGCTACCCCGTGCGACATTTGCGACTTTGCGACAGTTTGCCCCGCAAGTGTCGCAGTTGTCGCAACTGTCGCAGGGGTAACGGCCGGAACAGTCGGAGGAGTGAAGTGACGATAGGCCATCATCCCTCCGTCCTGACCACGTTCCAAAGACGTGGCCGTAGGCTGCCTTCCGTCACCCATCCATGATCTACCAAGATCTTAAGACCAGCTTCTGCAGCCGCCTTGCTACGACTCTCTGCCGGCCCCAGGCGAATGATGTCCCGCAAGGCCACCGTCGAAGCAGAGCGGGAATGCAACCAATCCAGCAAACGTTTTGCGGCGGCGATCGCCGGGCTGGTCATTGACGCTGCGGCTAGCCGCAGCGTTTCGCCAAGATACCAATCGACCAAGCGGGTGGCATTCGACATTTCAGTCACTTCCACCTCGACTGCATCTACATCGCGTAAGATCGTCAACACTCCGGCGATGCGTGCCGCGTGTTCCGCTGCCTTCCCAGCAAAGTCGCGGACAACGGCTAATTCCCCATGCTTTCCGGATTGCCCCTCAATGTGGTCGTGAAATTCGCGCCAGACTTTTTCAGCAGCGGCACCAATGCTGAGCACGCGCGGGACCAGCTCATTGCGCGTTCTCTCCTGGAGAGGCCACCCCCGTTCAAGCAACCGCAAAAGATTCGCACCATACGAAGCGATCGTTGCCTGGTCCTCCGGTTTACAGGCGCGATACAGACGACTGCCCGCAATGCTTGTCGGCGCGGCAATCAGAGCGCGGGACAACAGACCCTGATCACGCAGCACCGGATCCGAAAGGAAAGCGTTCGCCGCGGCAGGCTGCAGCATGATGTGAGTGCTAAGACGTCGACCGCGCAACGTCGTCAATCCGTCGCCAGCGCGCAAACGCCGGGTTTCGCGTCCATCCCACAGTTCGGATAAGGCGGCGGCGGTCTTCAGCTTATGATCCTGGCCCATACCGTAACCCCCAACGAATTGACCACCTTCTGCAGAGAAGAGGCCGAGTGAGGCTGGCGCTTGCGGCCATGCCTTAACCAGACCCTCAATCGTTGGATCGGGCGCAGTGAGCATCGGAAGCAGTGGCGGTAGTGGTTCGGAGCCGAGACGTTCAAGTGACGCTTTCCGCTGATCGAACGTGAGCTTCTTGTCTGCCTCGATCTTCTTTTTCTCAGACGACCAAGCCGAGACATCGATTTTCCAGACCGGCAGTTCCTGATCGTAATCATTGACCAGCGCGGCTTCGCGCCTGCGGATTGGCCACAACGCTTCGTTATCAGCCGAACTCTTCCGATCGCCCGAAGACGCGATAGTGATCAGAAACAGCGAGAGTGGCCGGCTCTGCCCGAACGGCATTTGAATGTCCGCATGGGGTTGAGCAACAAGCGATGCCGCCGCCAGTACCGACTGCGCCGCAATGGGACGTGATGTCTGCACCTTTGACGCTATCGCTTCAGCGGCGCTTGCGAGATCCTGCCCAAGAGCATCGATGGGGAAAGGCGCCGGTTCACCCAGTTCGGCGATCAACGGAATTGGACCATCTTGCGATCGCTTCGATTGCCCCTCGGTTGGATTCGCAAGACCGGCGTTAATCGCGCCTGTCAGTACATTGTTGACAGTTTCGATGCTGTGGCGTTCGACAATGCCGTGTGAGTCCGCGATCTCAATTAGATGAGCTCGCACGTCTTTACTGCCAAGAAAACCGAGGGCCTTGACTTGCGACAGTCTCCGGCCAACCTGAGCCAGAACAATCAATTCCTGATTTTCATCCAGACCGCTGAGATACTGACCGGCGTTCGAATATTCAGCGTCTGCAATTGATGGCCTTAGTTCGGCGATGGGGCTGAAATCGAGCGGACTACTTTCTTGCATCATCGACCGATCCCCCACGCTAAACCCGCGACCACGAGGGAGACTTCAAAGGCAAAGCCAAATTGGCGGCTTAGCCGAGACGCTTGAATATCTTGGATGCTGCGGGTATCTTCGTTCTCGATCTGGCCGCCAAGCTGATCAGAATGGAGCCCGTTCGCTGCACATGCGGTGGCGGGCTTCGCCGTATCTATCGAGGCCATTGTTCAAGCGACCTCTCGATTTGGGATACGGATCAGTCGCCCAATTCTGATCACCGCGACGTCGCCGTTTTTCACGGCGTCATACGCAGCGCTGCGGCTGATCCGCATCTTCGCCGCCCATTCTTCGACAGTTAGGACATCCGGCCGGGCCTCTTGGGTGTTCCTGGTGCTTTCCATTATGATCGTCCCTCCTCAGGTGTTAGGGTTTTGTCACTACATGGTACCTATACTCCGCAATGTAATTTAAATAGCTGGGTCAACGCGAAATGCGTTGCTGTCCACCAGAAAAAGAGGTAACACTTTTTCCTGGGAATGGCGGTGGGACAATCAATGGCCAAGCAAAAGCAGATTCAAACCAATTTCCGGACGACGCCTGAGATGAAAGCGCGGCTGGAGGCGGCTGCTGAAAGCAATGGCCTGACCTTCAACAAAGAGGTGAATCGGCGGCTTGCCGAGTCATTCGATCCGCGGAGAGAATTAGACCCAGTGCTAAGTGACTCGGTCCTATTCGGGATGATCATCGTGATCGCGAAGGCGATGATGAAGACCGGAATGCCGGTGCTTCTGCTAACTGACCACACCAAGAACGAAAGGGAATGGCACCGCGATCCTTATGCTTACGCCCGCGCCGTCGAAGCCGCGACAGAAGTGCTAAACTTGTTTCGTCCTGAGGGAGAAGAAGCGCCTCCCAAGCTCGGCGCTGATCATGACAAGTTGCGAGAGGCCATCGCTGACATGGGCCGGATGAATGGTCGCGGTGAAATGCGCAACCTGGGCAGGCGCGAGCCCGAATACCAGACCATTCCGAATGACGACTTGGTCCGCGAAATGCTTGGGGAAGAAATGCTTCAACGAATCCAGAACAACTTGGGGCGGCTGAAATGAGCAAGAGGTCCTATGGTGACGGTGGAATTGAACAACGCGGTGAAAATGTTTTTCGGCTGCGGTATCGCATTGGCGGCCGCAAATTCTCGAAAACAGTTCGCGGCAAGCTCACTGATGCTCGAAAGGAATTGAGAGCTCTGATCAGATCTGGCGACACCGACGATCACGTCGATCCGACCAAGATGACGGTCGGACAGTGGATTGATCAGTGGATCCATGCCGGTGCGCCGGGTCGGAAAAAGAAGCGAGTCGGTCAATCAACTCTTGAGAGATACGAACAACTGCTTCGCGTGCACATAAAACCGACTCTTGGCGCACGCCCTCTGCAAAAGCTTGCCGCCACGCAGATTGATAAGCTTTACAACGAACTAGACGCACTTCTTGATGAGAAAGGAGAACGCCTAATCGCGCCGATGACGTTGCATCACGTCCACGTATGCTTCAACTCCTGCCTGTCGACGGCGGAACGCAAAGGGCTGCTTAGAGCCAACCCCATGCGGCGCGCTGAACAGGTGCCTTCCGGCTGCGAGGGAGACCATGGCGAAGCCTTGGAGCAAGCCGATCTCGCGACCTTGGTCACCGGCTTCAGGGCATCCGCTACCATGTACGCGCCGGTAGCCGTGGACGCCGCGACTGGCGCCCGGCGTAACGAATTGCTCGCCTTCCGCTGGACTGACCTCGATGTCGAAAAAAAGACCCTTCGGGTTGAGCGGGCGCTCGAGATGACTAAAAAGTTCGGCATCCGCGTTAAGCTCCCGAAGACGAAGCGGGGGTTACGCACGATCGCGCTTGATGACGTCAGCCTTACAATCCTCTTGGAAGAAAAAGAGAGGCAGCTTCGCATTTACGCCGGCATTCCGGACGGAGTTGACGTCGACCTGTCGCTGATTGGGCTCCCGGAGGACGCGCTGATCTTTCCTGCCCTGCCCGCGCCCGGCGAGAAGTTTTCGTTCACCACGCCGCGCAACCCACGGAACTTCAGCAAAGAGTTTGCCCGCCGGGCCAAGCGGCTCGGTTTCGAAGGCTTCACATTCCACCATATTCGGGGCACTCACGGCACGTTACTCCTGGACCGGAAAGTCCCGGTCCACGTAGTCGCCGAGCGACTCGGCGATGACCCAGCGGTGCTTCTACGCAACTATGCAAAACGGAAGCGAAACAAAACAGCCAACGATTCGATATCTGCGGACATCAATGCGCTGGTTGCCGGATTTCTCGGTAAATGATCGATTGGCCCCAACTTGGCCCCATGTTCACATTGCGTTCGGTTTTGTCCTGCGCTAAGCGATTGAAATTCCTGAGCTGGAAGGGTGTCCGAGTGGTTTAAGGAACCGGTCTTGAAAACCGGCGTGCCTGCAAGGGTACCGTGGGTTCGAATCCCACCCCTTCCGCCAGTATACTGTTCTCCCTTGTTCGCCATTGTTCGGAATCCCCAACAAAAGCAGAGCCTTGCGCCGGAACGCTGTACTAAGTTGTTCTCCGGTGTTCTCCATAATCAAAGCACTGACCGTAGTTTTGGACCGTGAGTTCGGCGGACGGTTTTGATGGAGAACGAACATGGCTGGGAAGCTGAAACCGTTAGAAGTCGAGCGCCAGATCACGTCCGGAAAATACCCGGACGGCGATGGCCTCTATCTCGTCGTCGCCGGACCGACGTCGCGGAACTGGTCGTACCGTTACTGGATCGCCGGCAAGGAGCGCTGGCACGGCCTGGGATCGCTGCAGGACGTGTCACTGAAGGAGGCGCGCATCAGGCGGGACACCGCGCGCCAGCAGGTGCGCGCCGGCGTCGACATCGTCCAGGCCAAACGGGAAGCCCGGGAAGAAACGAAAGCGGTTGAGACTGCAACCGCGGCGCCGACGTTCCAGCAGTGTGCCGAAATGTACATCGATGAAAAGTGGCCGGCGTGGAGCAAAAAGCACCGCGCCCAATGGCCCTCTTCCTTGAAGACCTACGCCTATCCGACCATTGGCGCCCTGACGATCACCGAGATCAGGCCCAGCCACATCTTCGAACTGCTCAGGCCCATCTGGGTAGCGAAGCGAGAGACCGCGAACCGAGTCCGCGGCCGCATCGAAACAATCATTGCGAAGAATGTCGACATCAATGACCCCAACTTTCGCAACCCGGCCGAGCTCACCAAACAATTGCGAGAGAAGCTGCCGACTAGGCCCAAGCGCGTGATACGCCACCACCCGGCCCTGCCCTATGCCGAGGCTTCGCAGTTCATGGCCGACCTGACCGGCGCCGAGGGCCGCGCCGCTGTAGCGCTCCGATTCCTGATTCTGACGGTGGCCCGGACAAACGAGGTTGTCGGCGCCCGGTGGACCGAAATCGATCGATCGTACCCGACCGGAGCGATATGGAAGATCCCGGGCGAGCGCATGAAGATGGACGAGGATCACAACGTCCCGCTGTCAAAGCCGGCACTCGACATTCTCGACGAGATGAGCCGGGGCGCTCAAGACGAGTTGATCTTCGCAAATGCCGACGGTCAGGAATTCTCGGAAAATACCATGCTCGCCGTGCTCGACCGGCTGGGCTACGGCCACGTCACGGTTCACGGCTTCCGCGCGACGTTCGCGACCTGGGCAGAGGAATGCACCGACTATCCGGACGGTGTGCGCGAAGCGGCGCTGGCGCACAAATACAAGGACGAGACCACGGCCGCCTATCAGCGGGGCCAGAAGCTGGAAAAGCGGCGCGCGCTCATGACCGATTGGGCGGCCTATGTCAGCCGGCCCGGTGACACGCTCGAGTTTCCACAACCATCGCCCCCAAGGCTGTTGGCATGAGAGAGCTATAGGTTCAGAATCCCGCTTGCGCGGGGCCGGCCGGCCAGCCGTCGCTGCTGCTTCACCGCCAGCAGCTTGCCCCGCGCGATCCCTCTGCGGTGCGCGGTGATTCCATGGACGGCAAGGCTCTCGAATTCGTGGGCATCAGCGAGATGCTCACAACCCTAATCGCAAATGGCCGATCCGCGCAGGAAGCCGCGAGCCAGCTCGGGCGCGCGTTCCAGACCGGTCAAATTCGCCTCGCCGATAGGCACGGGAACACCCTGAACGAAGGTGACTACGCCTTTATGGCAGAGATGCTTCACGATCGTGCCGCAGGGGTCGCAACTACCCGGAATGACTTGGGTTGGCTGAGAGTGAAGGACGACGCCATCGGAGGCGTGCGTTTTCAGTTCGAACTCGCGTGCGGATTGTCCGACAAAGGTGAGAATGAACCCCAGGCGACCATGACGCGAATCGACGCTGTTCGGACGTGCTTGGAGCAAGGAATGACGCCGGCCAACACCGTATCTTGGGCGGCATTCTACGAACGGGTGCGCGATCTCGCCGACGGTTGGGTGGATAAGAAACAAGGAACAATCAAAAGAGGGTTCGACGACAAGACGATTTGGCGCGACGTCAAGCGCTCAACCAACTGAATGTCCTAAATGTCCGCTGCAATGTCCTAAATGTCCGGCGTGTAAACCGTCACCAAATCGCCGAACGTCCCCGCATCAACACGAACAACGGGGATAGAGACATGTCGATCGCACCTTCCGCCCTTGCCGTCACCTCGCCGAATGAGGCGATGAAGGTCCTGATGATTTCGCGCGAAACACTTTATCGCCTGCTCAATACCGGCGAGCTTGAGAGCTACACGCAAGGCCGCGCGCGTCGCATCACTACTCGTTCCATTGCGTCCTATCAGGAGCGCCGGTTGGCGGCCGAAGTCGAGCGCCGCAACCAGAAAGCCGCCGCCTAATAAAACGGCCCGCGCGGCTATTGCCACGGGGCCGTCGGGATAAATGCGGTAGGACCTCGAAGACCCTCCTCATATCCCCTGGATTCCCGAAAAGCAAATTTCCGCACGGGCGCACTACGCGCCTGCTCATACGGAAACCGATCCGGCAGGCGTGCTGCAACAGCGCGATGGATGGATTGTGACTCAGCGCTGGGGGGTCTGGTCGAAAGCAGGGTGCCCCCGTCACCGTCTGGAATGGACGAACAAGTCCTGGCGGCCGTCAGCGCATCCACGCCTGGCGCCTCCGGTAAGCGGGCCCGGCTCCGTCGAGCAGGACTTCCCCGGACGGCCGCTCAACCTGCTTTGCCGCGGGCTTGGGTTTGGTCTGTCCGGATCACAAACCCTCACCATCGAGCAGATGGTCGAGACAGAGAGGATGATGCGATGACTGATACCTTGGACTTTGAACCGAAACTCGACACCGCCGCCAAGCGCGCGCTGATCGAAACCGAACTGCGTCAGGATGCCAGCCGCAGCGATCGCGAGATCGGCCGTGTTTGCGGAGTGGACGGCAAGACGGTTTCCGCAGTTCGCGCAAAATTGGCGCCGTGTGCGGAAATTTCTCCGGCCAGCCGCCGCGACATGCTGATCGCCGGCGTCAAGGATTTTGACCACCAGTATCCGCCCGGGCCGTCCGACGTCCCGACCGCGGAAGAAGCCGTCGACAACGCGGTCGCCAAAGGCATTGTAAGCCTCGCTCCTGACGCCGATGTGAGTGCAAAGGATGGCTTCTGGTTCATCCCGCACCAGGCGCGCATCGAGACGTCCATGACCGCCGACGGCGTGGTCGAAATCTGGCAGGAGGACCAGCACGGCGGCAACGCGGACCGAATCCACGTTGCTGTGAACAACTCGGTGGCCTTGGCTCGCCGCATTCTGTGGGCTGCCGGCTTCAAGTCGATTGGCATCTTCGCCTACGTGAAGGGCGGCGGCTGCGTCGATCTCGAGGATGGCGACAGTCCGGATGAGATTCGCGAAACACCGGGTTATGGGCCGATTCGATGATCATGGAGAGCAACATGATCATCGTGGTGCCGGTCGACCGCCCCGCCCTGGGCACGCTCATCGCCGCCATGGCGAGGCTGGCAAGGGCCAAGCGCCTCGAGATCTCCCGGCTGGATCGCCGCGCGGAGGCCGCCAAGGCCCCCAAGCTCCGCCAGCTTGCCCGCGCCGCGAAAGCGGAGGCGGAGCGGCTAGCAGCCTCTCAGGCCGCAGCATAGGGCCGCAGATGCCCAAGTCGCGGCCGACGTCGGAAGATCAGCGGGTGTCCCGGGCTAACCGCCGTGCAAAGGCGCGGCGCAGCTTCCGCCCGCCCGTCTCTTTCGTCACGCTGCGGATGGCCGAGCTCTACCGCGTATTCAACCGCCGATATGGCCATGCTCCCCTGCCCGATGACGACGCCGGCCGCGATGACATGAAATTGGTATTCGAGGTGCTCAGCAATGCCAGCAGCGCCGCGGAAAAGATGGCCGCCGTCGCGGTGACCTGGGCGCCGTGGATGCCCGGCCCCGAGCTCTCCAGCCTGATTCAGCATGTCGTCGACAATCCCCGCCGCTTCAAGGCGGACACGATCGCAAAGCGCCTCGGCGTCACCGCGGCCGAACGAGCCGAACTTGGCCTCCGCACCATCGGCGCCATCGACTTCCCAGCCAAGCAACGCCAGGAGCACCGGCGCGAGATGCAGCGCCTCGCAAAAGAGCAGAAACGCCGAGCATCTGGCAGCCGTGGCCGAGCTCAGTTCGAGGGGCAATCCGCCGAGCGCCAACGGCCTTGGGAGCCGTTGGGGATCAGCAGACGAACCTGGTATCGCCGATGTGCTTAGTCCTCCGGCCAGCTCTTCAGCATAGCTTCCAAGTGGGCACGCGCCCTCTTTCTCACGAGCTTTTTTTGCGCGTCGGCGGACATCTCGGCGCCGGGGCGCGGTACGCCCAGTCCCACGTCGACAGTTACCCAATCGTTCAGTTCGCCACCCAATGCATACGTTACGCGGTACCTGCGCGGCGAATCTGGCCTAACCGAGGTCATAACCTTCCCAACGTTTGTGGGTGGAGGGCGGCGGGGAATTCGAGACATCAAGTTAGCTCCTCGGAAACAGTGGCACAGGTCCGGCTACAGTATAATCACCTTCTATATATTGATCCCGGACCTGTGCCACCCCTGTTGGACTCGGCTTGGAAGGTCACAGCGGTGACGTTCCGTGCGTTGCCGTCCGATCCGCAAATCGGACACGTTCGGCCCATGAACAACCTTGCACCGATCGATCCCGAACAGAAACCGGCGAAAACCCGAGTGGTCAGCCGTCGCGTTCGTCACGCCATTGATCTGATGATTTCTGGCCAGGCAAAAACGCAAAAAGATGCTGCCGAAAAGGCTGGATTGACCCGCGAGCGCTTCTGCCGAGCCCTGAAGGAAAGTCACGTCATCGAATATCTGGATGGCCAAACACGCGTTTTGCTCGCGCAGAGCCGCGCACCTGCGGCCGCCACGCTGATGACGCTGCTCGAGCAGGCCAAATCGGAGCACGTTCGCAAGGATGTCGCGACCACTTTGCTCGGCTATAGCGGCTTCCACGCCACCGGTGACCGCGGACCAATCGTCAACATCGGGATAGGCGCCGGCGCCGGCTACATCATCGATCTAAGCGGGCCAGGCGACCACACACCGCGCCTGCACGAAGTTGGGCCAGCTGGCGGCGTTGTGATCGACGCCACGCCGAACGCGGATGATCGGCCATCCTCCGCAGCCCCTGCCCTTTCGAACGCTCATTCAAGCGGTTATCGAAAATGACGTCGCAAGGGATCCGAGAAGCCACGGTCGCAAACCACGTTTTGCCGGTGATCGGCGCCGCGGCGAAGGGGTTACACGCTCGCGTTCTCGCCACGTCTTTCACACTGTTGGAAGAGTCGGCGCCCGTGTGCACCCACGCGAGCGAGGCCCCCGGGGTTGCGTTTTCCCTGCGATCGCACCGGGGTGACCGGGGGTCAAAACCAGCAAGGAATCCCGCCCCCGCCCCTTCTCCTCGCGCCATTTCCGAAAACCGTCTTCCAAAATTTTTTCCAAAAACCATTGATGGAGTGCAGCGATGATCGAGCCGAGGCATGAACAATTTCGAGACGGCGTGCCAGTAGCGCTCTATCGCCTCATCGCACCGGCGATGGTGAAGATCCGCGGTACCGCAGAACTGCGCCAGTACGACGCTGGTGCGATTTGCGAGGCTGCTGGCTATCCGGCGGCGGCACTGCAGCCGCTCAACCACGAGGCGGCCTACGCAAAACAAGCGGCCATCCGCAAAACCGTTCGGGACGAAGGCTGGCTGCCTGATGCGACGCTGACCGCCCTCGCGCTCGGCGCGGCGCCGCTGACGCACATCGAGGCCTGCGCCTTCGTGGAAGTCTGGCTCCGAAATCCCCGGCCGGTGTCGCTATGAAGCCGGTCATTCCCCGCTACCGGCTCCTGGAGGCGGCTTACCTTCAGCCCGCCTGCTCCGCTGGCCCGTCGAAATTCGATGCCGGCGCGGAGATCGCATTCGAAGGCCCTCCGACGTTTGGGATGGTCCCGTTGAACGCCCCGGCTGTCGCCGCGAAGGCTGCATCGATCCGTGCGCACGGCATCAGCAGACTGCGCCAACCGTCCGCCGGCGATCGTAGCGTTTTGACCACCCTCACCAGGTCAATTGGAGGCAGTGTCGGAACGGTCGACGAGATGGTCGACCAAATCCAGCGATGGCTATCGAAAAATCCCACATCCCAACCGCAACAGGAACCTAACCCATGACGTCGACGACGACACCCAAGACCGCCGGCCAGGCCGCCACCATGATCGAGACGCTGAAAGTAAAGCGCGCGCTGGCCTCGTTCAAACCATCAATTCCAGCGAGTCCCGCCGCCGGGGCTTGGCGACCGCCGCCGAGTTTGGCGACGCCGCCGCGAAGGAGGCATTGCGGCAGATCGAGGCGGAAGATGCTTCGGCCAGGAGCGCCCTGACGAACTTGGACATCGTTATCGGCGAGATGCAGGAGCTCCACAGCACCTTGCGGGGCCGAGAGAACGAGGAAGCCGAAAGGCAACACGAGGAGGAGCTATCGTCGGCCATCGACGCGCTGCTCGAGAAGGATGACGAATGCGATATCGCCCTCGAACACGCTCGCAAACTGCTCGAGGAGCGCCGGGAGCTCGCGCGCGCGCCGATCCTGCGGAATGCCAAGACCAAATTCGCCGGCGCCCTCGTCGTCCGCGATCGCGAAGTCGGGATGTCTATCCTTAGCTACTTCGATCGAGAGTTATTTTTCGTTGACCGCCATAACACGAGCTTTTCAACGATCGTGCGTGTGGCCGATTGGGATTCCCGCCATTTCGAACGCGGGCCGACGCCCGGCCAGGCCGCGCGAGGCAAGCGGCCCTTGACTGCGTCCGAAAAGGCAATGCTCCGATCATCAAACAATCCTGCGCCGATGACCGGCGGGTCGGGCTTCGATTCCCAGATCGAGCACGATAAGTGGCTGGCGAACGGCGCCGCCGGCCGCAAGCCGGTCAGGGACATTTCCAACGGATGGCCCGCGGCCTGATGTCCAGCCTGTTCAAACCCGACGTCCCACAGCAAAGCCCTGTTGTTGCGAGGCAACAGCCAGGAGGAGCAGCGGCGCGCCGAAAACGCACGGCTGCATGCCATGCAAGATCAGCTTACGCAAGAGACTCTGCTGCGCGGCCACCGATTGGGCATCCGCTCCCTGCTCGGCTCGTTCGGCAGTGGCTCGTCGACCTTGGGGAGTAGCTAGGTGAGTCTCGACGAGATCATCGACCACCGCCGGCGCAGCCCGGGCCCAGTCGGCGAGAACAGCCGGCAGGTCATGCCTTTCTACAGGGCGATCGTGCTTGAGCTAGAAAGACGCCGAATTGCCCTCCGCATCAGCATGGACGAGACAAGTGATCGTGCCGGCATAGCTGATCGTCTGTACAATAAGATGGTGGCCGCTGACGCTCCCAGCGGCCGCCAAAGCCGCTGGGAAACGATCCAAGACGTGGTGGATTGCTTGTATCCCGAGGGTTACGACCTTGAGATTCGGCCCCGAAAGGGATTGCGGCTGGGTCCCGGAGATCTGCGATGCAAGATCGCGTTTGCCTCAGCGTCGGGCGGCGACACCCGGTCACAGCGCGATTTGATGCGCGCCTTGGGAAAATTGGGCGGAGAAGCTCGGCGCGACAAATACAAGAACATGAGCTCCGAAGAGCGCCAGCGGATCGCCAAGAAAGCTCGCAAAACGCGCCGGCAGAATAGGCTGCTCCGCGCTCAGCAGAAAACAGAACGGCCGGAATCTCGTCCCGCTCGTAGCGCGCCACAACGTGCGTTGCTCGACGCTCTGGAGTGAGAGGAGGTGCGGAATGGTGGTTCTCATTCCAAGTTAGACAGCGATTCTTAAGGGAGGCATTCGATGAGCGGATTTTCTGGAGGCGGTGTCGACAATACGGCATGGACATTCTACACGCCGACGGTGACTTCAGTAACCCGCACCATTACAACTGTTAATCAGCTCGGCAGCACGTACAAACGAATCGGGAAAGCGATCGTGTTTCTTTCGCCCTAGGTGACAATGGCACCGGGGCCACGGCGATCAACGTCAGCCTACCGGTAGCGTCTGCGACGACCAATGCCACCGATACACGGAACGCAGGCGCAGGGTTAATTACTCCACAGGCGCGGTAGTGACTTATTTGCTGACCAGTTCCACGAATGCGCGCTTTTTCAAGTACGACGCGACATATCCCGGCGGCACAGGCGATAGCTTCGCTTTCACGCTGTTTTATGAGGTCCCCTGATCGGGGTCGTATTCTCGCTCATGCGCGGCGAATTTCGGCTGTGGAACGACCCCAGCCGTCCGCCTTGCATCACGAAGCACTGTGGAACGCCATGCAACACCCCCTGGCTCAGACGACCACACACGTCGGCGAATTCCCCCGTCGGAAGCCTGACGAAAAGGCGGCGAGCTGATGGCGACGATCCCCCCATTCCGAAGAAGCCTGAGCCGCCTAAGCCTCCGCCGGCCGCGAGATACCCGGATCTGGAACCTGGAAGCGGCGCTGAATGCTCGGAAAGGCCGTTACGCGCCCGCCGGTGCACATGATCAGGCTCACCGCGACGCAGGAGATCACGCCGTATCAGTGGGTGCATCCGGACGAGGAGCGGTAGGCCAGCGGCCATGGCACTTTGCGCAGTTTCATAGAAGTCAGGTGGGCGGACTCTATTCACCAGGCGTATCAAGCCCGTAAGCTATCGGGCTCGTCGACGCGCTCTGCAGCGAATTGGTGACACGATGCAGACAATGGATGAGGCCAAGCAGCGCGAGGGGGCCCGTCGCTTGAATGCTCCCAAGCTGGACCGACGAGACAAAAATTTGATTGTCGAGAACGAGAATCCCTTCGATCCCGGGATTGTCATCCACGTGCTGGCGCACTGTCTCGACGGTTTTCCACCCTTTGTAAGTGGCTACAAAAAAAGGGATCGTTTCACGAGACAAAGAACCGTATGACATGGTTGAACCATAACTTCGGCGCAGGGGGCTCAACTGCTTGAGGGTGTAGAGAGCTTCTGCCATCTGTGCAGGCAGAGACGATTTTACTTCGACCACTGCAGCGACTGTTTCGGCTAAATACAATCGTGTGGACGCAGAACCACCGACGGCTGGCAGCGAAGGTCCGAAGGGATACTCCACAACCACGTCCAATTGACCGCTTCGATTGCCATTGACGTCGGTCGCATCGCCTGTTCCGAATCGATAGATTGGAGGCAGAACATTTTGCAAAAACTGGCTGATGAATGCTTCCCGCTCGGCACCTTTTGTCGTGTTCGACATGGTTGCATTTGCTTGGTGTGCGCCCATCAACTGCGTCATAATTCCGCGCAGCCGACCGATCACATGCTGATTTGCCACTTTTATCCCCCAACTCCCTCGCGATCCAACCGCAACCGCGGGGCGAGCGCAAGCCTTGGCCGTGGTTCAGCGCAACGCTCCCCAGAGAATCGTGATTACGAGTAGTACCAGCATGCAGATCGCGGTGCGCCGGCCGATATGGGGTCCTGTTGTACCTTGAATCGGCACTGCCGTCAGTTTTCGCCGATTATTTGGGGAAACTGCTTTATCAGCCGCAACGCCATCTTCATCAGATCGATTGTGCCATCGCGGGCACAAACCTCGGTCAGATCGTGCCCTCCAACGAAAACGGCTTGCTCTCTAAGAGCCTCCCAAAGAGCGGTAGCCACATCGTTTTCTTTGTCGGTGAAGTGAATGCGCTTTTCCTATTCTCGGCCGTCTTCATCGGTGCCCATGTGGGTGCTCCAGACGTGAATCAGCAATTCCCGCGAGGGGATGAATTCCATAGCAAATCAGCTGGTTGGCATTCCCGGTTTTCGGCCTCGCAGCCTCCTTCGCGCGCTCGGCCTGCCAGGTATCATACTCCGGCGTCCCGCGTCACGGGGGCGCGTCCGGCGGCAACCCGCCCATCCAGTGCGGCATGTCAGCGACATGGGGACCGCTCGCACAGGCCGAGACCGAGAGGCAGAGTGGGCACAGGATTAGCAATGTCCGGAGCATGGTCGGAATCCTAAGCACGCCGCAGACGTCGTTTCTCCGCTCCAATCGAGCACGTTTCCCCGAGAGGAGGAATTGTTTTTAAGCAAGTCAGCCCGCCGCACCACATCCAAGCCGGTGACCTGTCAGCGAAACAAGAAAAAGCCGCCAGATGCGAACACCTGACGGCTTTGTCACGACCTGACGCCCGGACACGCGGTATGTGTGTCCGGGCGAGACAACCCTACGCTGTTGGGACCGGCATAGCAATGAAGTGGGCTTGTTAACCTGAATGCCGGCGCTTCAGGTTAATTCTGGAACTGCAATCATATGCACATTGTGAATGTGTGGGTCGGTGCTCGCCATATCGATCTTGGCACCACAGAAACAGCGTGCCTGTCCACTGGTTGATTGCGTTGGCAGTGGCAGGCCAGCGGCATGCATGGCGTATTTCCAAGCCGTCCAGGCGCGCTCGCGCCGGTACTCGTCGAAGTCGGCTTCCGTGCACCGTGGCAGGTAGTCTTTCCACGCGGCTTCGAAGCCGGCGCGGGCGTGTTCGAAGGTTGCAGCGTACCCCGAGCGGGACCGTCCGCGGTGTGACAGCGGATAGAAGCCGCAATCCCAGCGCCATTGCCTGGCGTGCGTCGGCAAGCCCGATTGGACTGCGATCGTGCCGACCTGCACGTCACCGTAGTAGACGTGCCAGCAGTCGGAGCGTTCGGGATGAGGGCGACGGGTGAGTTCGGGCATGGCCCATTGAAGCGCGGCGACCGGCGTACGGCAAATTATCAATCGCTTGGGGATCGGAACGGCTTGAGCTACAGCGCGTCGTGGGTCAAACTGTCGTTCTTCATGGCACTACTTCTAAAGGCGCAATTCCGACTAGGGTATAGAATGTGCGCGTGTCTCCGGACACAGCTTCATCAATCTCTACTTTTTCCAGCGTCGCCAGGCATTGGCGTCCGAAGAATTCGCGTAGCTTCATCTTCACTTCTCGCGCGAGCTTTCCTTCTATGACCTCTCGATTAACATCATAAAGCTCGAAACGATCGCGCAAAAGACTAGCGCCGACCAAAAAAGCTTTGATTGTGATTTCGACGCTTTGTTTCGTGCGGTACCGCGCTACGTTTTTTTGAAGGCTCGAGATTTGCTCTCTGTCGGCGCTCCAATCGAACTGGGTTCCTGACGTGTCGATCCACTTCAATCCAAAGCCGGCGTTGTGCCGCGAAAGATCGTCAAGGATATGACGTAGATGACCAACGGCCCTCTGCCCGAGCTCGCCCGATAGCCGGGAAATTTCCTTTTCTTGCTTGGCGGCGTTCAAAAGAGTGAACAGCGTCTGCAGAGTGGTAGATGCTGTGCTTTCGCCGAAGACGTCGAATTGAGGTCGAACGTAAATTTCCATCCCAAATGAAGATGGAAACACGTCTGCAAAGCGCATGGCCGTCGCATCAAGAATGTACTGGGAAATCGGACCGCGCCTTCGTGGCCCGGTTGTTATTGCCTGCGCGATCGCCGAGTAAAGTTTCTGGATGCGAATAAGGAAGACGCCGAGTTCGCCGACGCCAGCAGTGTGATCGTTGTATGCGTGTCCACTAAGGTTGATTTCAAGGCGCTCACGTACTCGGTGCTGGACAAGTTCGACGCGCTCGGCTTCAAGCCGATGTTGCAGATGCGTCAAGCTGTTCAGACTCAGCTTCGCGGCAAAACTGTCTGGATTTTGCGCCGCTATGTATTGACCAGCCGCAAGGGCGTCGTCCAACTCAGCAAGGCGCCGGACGAGCCCGCGCATCCTAGCCTCCGCGTTGGCCGGGTCGATATTTTGCCAAACGTTCATGGAGCCGAGGTATTGGCTGGTGCGGGCGCGGCGTACTTCATGTGGACAATCCCCTTCGGAACGTCGCTTCGGTCATAACCAAATTCGCCCATCCAATATTTTCGTTTGGCGCGAGCCGGCTCGTTCATCGGATGGCCTGCCGGGTAGATGGGACAAAAGTAAGCGTCGCAAAGGTACTTCGTCTTCGTTGATGGGCCGGCCACGAGATCCATCAGCTCTTGCTGCTTATCGTGTGGAAGAGCGTCTACGACGGTGGCATCAATAAAAATGACAAAATCGATGTCGCCCGGGTCGTTCTTGCTTGTAACAAAGCTTCCATCAAGGAATTGTTCGCAAGCTCCAACCAGTCCGACGAGATCTTTAGAGTGTTGAATATACCCATTAAGGATGGACTGTCGCGTCGGAGAATGCGGAAAACTGGTCACGAATTGCGCTTCAAATTCGCCGCTCTCGAAAACGTGGAGCCCGGCGTCAAGATATCCATGCCCATTAAACTTTGAACTCAACGTCGCCCCCCCCACATGATTCCGGGGGGGGACCATAGCTCAACCTAAGGGGGCGAGGAAGTAGCCTTTCGCCGCGCAGTTAATGGGGTAGATTTTTAACGCAAATCAGTTGAGGATGTCCGTGGGCGTAGAAACCCGGACCGAGATATAGCCGCACATGCTTGGTCAGCGTGCTCCCGATTGGCGTCGGGTGTTTGCGGCTGAACGTAGGTAGCGCATTGGCGTGCGCTCCAACCTGGCCATTATGGCCGGGAGGGCTGCGCCATGTCCAGAGGGGAAACCCTTAAAAGCGCCGCCGCCAGTCTCTCGGCTGGTTTCTACCTCCCGGCTGCCGGCCGATCCGGCGCATGGCCGTAGAACGCCAAACCGAGGGGTATCAATCCATGTCTGCAAAGAGCACCAGCGCCCCAGGCGCTGTTCAATTGTTGTCACCTCCAGTGATTCCCACCAGCCAGCCTGACGCATGTCAGGCCCTCCCAGAGCGTTCAGAACCGATCGCAGTTTCAACGATTCATACAGGCGGGGCTGCAATCAGTAGGAGGTTTTTCGTGAACTCAATCGTGTCCCTTCCGATCGTCGCTGCCGTCCCGACCGCCGCACCGGCTATGCTCGCAAGTGCTCCCGTCACCGATCGCCGCGCGCTCGAGGCCTATGCGTCTTGGCTGTTCTACGAGCGGCGCCTTCTGTGCGGCGAACTCTGGCCGGATTGGGAAAACGCCGAGCGCTTCGTCGGGAGCAACTCCGGGGCGCATTGGCACTTCCGCGGTGATGGGGACTGGCGGGACCTTCCGCAACCCTCCACTCGCGCCGCCACTGTTCTGAGCCTCGTGGGCGTCGACTGGAAGGACGACCGGGAGTCCAATCACGAGGAAACGGGCAACCCGCCGCGGCGGCCGCCGGGCTGGCCGAAGATAGATGCCGAATTGATCGATCTGGGTCGAGAGTTCGAACCGTTGCTGAAGCAATATTTTGATGAGCGGATGAGATGGGCGCTTCTTGCAGTTTCTGCGCGAGCGGAAGTGTACGCAAAGTTCGGTAGCGACTATAGCAGCGATACCTGGACCAAGCCGACTTTCGCCGCGAGCCCTGCGCAAGCCTTGCTCACGAAGGTTCTCAGGCGTCTCGGGGCCACCGCCTCTCAACGCAAGATGTCAGCCCTCTGGAAGAAGATGGAGCCTCTTGCCGACCGGATAACCGAAGCCACTGCTGAATCGCTTCAAGGTCTCCGCGCAAAGGTGTTGGTGTCCTTGTGGGAGGCGCTTCCAGCCCTCGCGGGAGGTGAAAATCTTAGCATTGGAGATGGCGACAGGTCAGCGGAAAGCTTATTGCGGGCGACTGCCGACGTCACCGGCTTGCGGCCTATGATGGACGCAATGGAAACGAGACTCGCGGCTCTGCGCGCTGGCCCGACCGCGGTGGCTTAGTCGTTCACGCTCCGATCAGATGTTCAGCGAGGGGCGCGGGGCTACGGTCCCGCGCTCATAGTCTACAGGGATGACAAATACGGGCGGCCCGATCGGATTCTCAATCTTGAGCCACGACGGTGCACAATCCAACGACTGCCGCAAATGACTTGGGGACGCACCGGGTCATGGTGACGTCCGAATAAACGGCGAACGCCACCGCGATCACCGCCGCCACAAATATTGCGCCCATCCAGTTCATAGCAAACAGATTAGCACAGGACGATCCTCGAGGCCTCTCCGTGGCGAACCTGTCATTTCGCCCCGGTTTGATATCAGTGGCCTGATTACGGTGGCGTTGTCGTCCAGAGAAAGGCCAGCGCGATCACCGCGAACAATCCGACGATAGCGACGGCGGTTATTGCGCCGGCGGTTATCTTGGCTTTCTCACTCTTGACGGGCATTCAGCGCCTCAGTTGGGCCGGGCGATGTTGCAGATCAGGCGACGGTCGGCCTCAATCATTTTTTCTTTGCAGCCGGTGCTGGCGCCGCATCGCGGCCAGGCTCGCCTTTTTCACCCCTCTCGCCCTTCGGGCCTGGCGGACCGGGCGGACCTTGTTCACCCGGAGGGCCAGGGGGACCAGGTGGGCCGGGCTTGCCCTCGAAACAGCCCGCTAGCGAAAGTGCGGCAACGAACGCGGCAATCAATCCAGAAATTCGCATCCTATCCCCCAAAAGATCCGCTCCAAGGGTAGCTGATTCTTGGATCGTCCTGCCTTGCCGCCTCAGTTGGCCCGGGTCTTGCGCTCGCCCCCTCTGGCACCCTTCAAAACAAGGTTTTGATCAACCCGAGGGCATACGGCACAAGTTGCTTCAGAGAAGTCTTCGCGGCGTCGCTTCCGATGTCCTTTGCTGCCGCTTCGATCTTGTCACCGAGCGTCAGACCGGGGCCGGTCAGAGACTCGGGCATCTTGCGCAAAGCTGCCAATCCTTTGCTCGTGAGGACGACGTCGCAAAAGGTCTCGTCGTCTTCATCACCCGGGACCACGGATCCAAAGCGCACAAATCCTTCGGCTTGCAGCCATTGGATGGCATGTCGATAGAGCTTTTTCAGCCGCTCCGGCTCGTCGTCAAACCCATCCTGCGCACCTAAGGCATCATTGTACGTTATCGCATCCGAATGGATGTCGATCGGTTCGGGAAAAGAGGTGTAGAGGCGCGCGAAGACGTCGCCGGCAAGCAGGTCAAAGAACTCTTCATTCGCGCGCATCGCTTTTGCAGCCATAGAGATTTCGCTTTTCCGTGACCCGGGACAATTTGTCAGTAACGCGATTCCGCGTGTCGACGGCTCCGGTCCCGCGCCTGTTAAAACCCGATTGGGAATTGCTCCCAACCAGGGAAGTAAACGGGGCCGTGCACGATCGTCTCCGGGACTGGCTTAGCCGTCATTTCACCCTTCCAGTATCGTTCGGCGCTCTGTTTCCAGTCGCTCTCCGGCGCTTCCAGCAGCTTGGCGTCACAGCGATGCATGATAGCCGCTGTCCCGATGCGAAGCTCCAATGGGATACGGACCTCGTTACCGAACCATTCCCGAGCCGCGCGTTCGGCAATCTCTTTTGTTTCGAAGCAGTACAGAGATTTGAGCCGCGATGGCAAAGCTGGATAGGACTGCGCGCGCACCTGCTCCCAAAGTATCTCTTTTGGTTGCCCAATCGCCCCTGCGGCGTAGGGCGTAAATGCCTGAGAAAGCCCTGGCTGGGCGGCAATCGCGCTAACGCTGTAGACAACGCCCTTTCCTGCTCGCGCATTGTTTCGGATAAGGCCGCCGACGGCCGGGGTGAGATGCCAGTAACTCCCCGGCCTGAGCATCAAGCTATTTCCATTCCAGTCTTGAACGACGTCGCCGACCATTGCCTCTCCTCAAACGCTTCCCCGATCAGAGGTAAGGCCTCTACCTACTCCAGCCCCTGCTTCTAACCCATCCACAAAAGCACTTTTGTTGAGAGAGTCGCGGCGGCGAAGAATGCTCCGATCACAACAGCATACCCAGTGGCATCGCCGCCCGGTGGCGGCCCGCCATGCTTTTCGCGATAGTCCCGCTCCCATTGGACCCACAGACCGTTCGCGCCCCACCCGGCGGCCACAGCAGCCACCGTACCAACGATCAAGAGAGAGGTCATCATCGGCCCGTTTTCTTCATTCCCAGCCCCCAATGGTTTTGTTGTGCAGTAACACAACCACAGTGGGAAGAGGCTGTCTAACGAATAGGCCCGATGTGGGATCGCCCAATGGTCTTGCGGCGCGTCCAGCGCTGCGCCGGCGCCGATCGGACGGCGCATGGCGACCGGCGAATCCCGGACTCAGCAGCGGCCTTCCTGGACTCGTGCAGAGCCTACCGTTGTCAGGAACCTCCATTGAGCTCGAGGGTTAACTTCCCTAGTGAGCGGGTAAGTCCATGGGCCGGCCAGTATTCGAGCAAAGCACTGCTTGGCTGAGGGGCCTTGTTGAGGAAATGGACAAGGTGGCCTCCTCGAGTGCGAAGGCATCTGCCGCCGATCGCAAGGCCCTCGCCAAGCGCCTGAAGCTGCCCGCCCTCATCCGCCCGGGAAACCGTCGTCCAGGGAATTCGGCTGCTCGGAGGGCACTCCGTTGGCTACGGCGCTCACAATCTCAATGATCTTTAAAATTGTGGGTTCGAATCCCGATTCCGCCCTACTCTGCCCGTAGTCGAGACCGTGGCTTTTGACGATCGGCGCTCGAAAAAGTAAGTAAATTCAATGCGGTTGACAGGACACCCCTTCCGCCAATATTGGACGATTATCCAGCCTATCCTGGGCTCTTCATCCCTCGAGTTTGCAAGTGGCCATGAGTGATCTCGAAAAAGCGACGCGCGTGCTGGACGCCTTGAAAGCCGCCGAAGATCAGCCGGCCCAACAGGCCTTGCCGATACTGAACGGGCTGGTCGGCCTGGTACAGGGAAGCGGCGAGCAGCCGCTGGAGGTCGAAGAGGCGCGCTCTGGTGCATTCATGGCGATCTGCGAGGTCGGCAAGGCGCTGCACCGCGGTCAGCCTGCGGATCAGCTTTGGGTGGCGGCGATCGGGGCCACGGAGCGATGGATGGCCTTGACGAAGTGAGGCGCCTGCCCTGCCCGTGACGACCTGATCCGGAAGTGCTCAGGTTCCGACGCGCAAGGCTGCGCCCTGCTTGCGCAAATATGCAATGACCGAAAGTGCCGTGATGCGGCCGGTCTTGGGGTTTTCCGAGGGAATGTTTTCTATCGTCATCGAAAAGCGTGCGGAATCCGATTCCACTTCAACGCGGTGCACGTTTCGGGTCACGGTCGGGTCGGCCCAGATCTGCAGCGTGGTCCGGTCGGGCCCAAGGCCCGCCAGCGAAAGCGCCACGGCAACATTGAGATTCGCCGGAAAGCCCTTGGCGGCGTCCCGCGCGGTGCCCTCGAAAATCTTCAGGGGCTCGGTGATGCCGGCAATGTTGATGTTGTTTTCGACCAGATAGGGAGCCCCGGCGAGGCCGTTGAGCGGCTTTCGCGTCACCATCCTGACCGACTGGATATTGCCTTCCGCCGCGGCGGTGACGGCGTCGAGACCGATCAGCGCACCGGTCGGCACCACGATCTGGCCGCCGTTCTGCCTGGCCAGCGCAATGAGATCATCGTTCTCGAGAAGCGCGCCCACGCTCAGGACGATCGCGGTCTTTCCGCGGCTCACGAACGGGATGACAATCGATCGAACGAGCTTGCTGGGTGCGCACTCAATCACGATATCGGCCGCTGCGCAGAGCTCGTCGATTGGCAAGACGGCGGGCGAACGCTTCAACTTGGCGAGAAAATCGCCATGCTTCGCCGGGTCCTGTACCGATACCGCCGCGAGGACCAGACCGTCGATGCCTTGATCCAGGGCTTCCACAACCTTACGCCCGATCGGACCAAGGCCGACGACGGCGACGCGCCTCGATGGGGTGGGCATCGTACGAACTCCCTGGAAATCGCTCAGGTGCCCTGCATAGCATTTCCCGGACGCGCGTCGAGAATGGCAACGCGGCCACGGGGGACGTCAGAGATTGCCGGAGATGTTTCGGGGCGGTTCGCCAGCATCCTGGCCGCGTGCCTATCCGGGCACGTTCTGCTTGGGGAACATCAGCAGAGGCCGGAAGATAAACCGGCCATAGTATTCGTAGTGCCGCTGGGTGGAGACGGCCAGTTTCAGGGGCATTGCATAGCTGCCCTCGAACGTCAGCGAGGGCGCCATCGTCCACGAGAAACCCACCCCGATCGAAGCCAATTCCACGATGCCGGGGAATGTCGAGTACACCGCGCCCCAATCGGTGAACACATACGTGTCCAGGCCCTTGAGAATGGCCGACCAGTTGTAGTGCAGTTCAGCGTTGACGTAGTAGCCGCTGTCGCCGGCCACCGCATTGGTGGGATAGCCGCGCACGGTGGTCGGGCCGCCGATCGAAAAGATCTGGTCGCCCGGCAACAGCTTCGTCGGCGAATATTGCCAGCTGCCCAAGAGATTGGCGCTGAAATTGGCAGGGCCCACCCCCGACGCTATCGCACTGCCGGTATAGGTATTGAAGGTTCGGTTGCCGTTCAGGATGTAATCGTGCCACTCGATGTAGTTCATCGACGGCGAGACGGTGATGGAATAATTGTTGCCGGAATTGGTCAACGAAAACCCGCCCGTGGATCGCTGATAGCGGTCGCTGGTGACCGCGACGGTGCTAAACCGGCTTACCGTATTGCCGTCGGTCTGGGCCGCGTTGAGCAGCAGCAGCCAATTCTGGGTAACCCAGGCCGGCTGGCTGAAATTGATGGAGGCCTGGGTCGACCGCCCGGTTACGTCGAGCGCGACGAACGGTCCGTCGATGATCTTGATCTTGCCTTGCGTGTAACTCAGGCCGACGCGGCCGCCCCAGGGGTTTACCGGAATGTTGTAGGCGACGTTGCCGTTGAGATTTCCGTCCGACCTCACCCCATAGAACGTCAGGCGATCGTCCACGCCGAACAGGCCGTGACGCCGGTAAAACGCGCCGCCCTCGAACCGGCCGGTGTTCTGGACACCCTGATTGTCGGTAAATAATTGCAGTGTATCGGTGGGTGGTTCGATAACGGCGAATTGCAGGTCGGTCAGGCCGAAGCTGGTCCCCGGCTGCAACAACGCCTTGATCTGCACGTCGTTGGTTCGATTGAACCAGATCACATCGCGGTTGAGCTTCGGCACATCGAGGACTTCACCTTCCGGCGCCTGGACGCGCGGCAGGATATAAGACGTCGACGTCTGCTTGTTGCCCTCGATGGTGGTCTTTTGCAGACGACCTTCCGTCAGCTTGATACGAACGATCCCGCCCTTGGCATCCTGATCCGGCAGCGTCGCGATCCCTGTGACGATCCCGCGTTCGGCATAGACCGCGTTGATGTCGGCTACGACCTGCTGAAGCGTCGCGATATCGGCGTTCTTGCCGATATATTTCTTCGCAATCTCGTCGAGCTCTTCGGGCGTGATGAACTTGGATGAATCTAATTCAAGCTTGCGCAGCAGGAATTTTGGACCACCTGGTTTCAGGGTTTGGGTCTTTTCCCGCTCGCCGCCGACCACGCCCGGGCCCTGGAGCTTGGGCGGTTGGCTCTGCCGCTCGAGTTGCTGCCGCTGGCGATCGATGTCGGTCTGGATGGCGCCGGGGTTGACCTGCGGGGCGAGCTGCGCGCGCGCGGATGCATTGCACAACAGTGCAAGCCCGATGCCCAATGCTATTGCCTGCCTACGCATTGAAAACCTGTTGCCTTAGAACTGAACTACCGGATTGCCATTCTCCCTGGCATCCGCGAACCGATTGGCATTCCCTTTTGCACGTCCATCAAGCCCGGTGCTGTTCCAGCCCGGACGGCCGTTCTTGCGCCCTTCACGCTGGAGCTGCCGAAGCTTCCTGGCTTCCGTAAGCCCCTCAATATTCACGGCCGGTCCCGATCCGATCACCTCAACCGGCTTCGGGGTGAGCAGCGCCTCCAGTCTCGCGTTTCCGGCAAGGCCAAGCAGGTAGAACGTTTCGGCGCCGCTCTTTTGCGCCAACCAGGTGTTGAGCGTTTCCGTGCCCTCCGTATCGTTGGCGATGTTGCGGATCGCCATCGAGCCGGTGAAGCTGCTGCAGCAGGTGTGCGAACCCATATAGTTGGTCACGGTCGCCGAGATGTCGCCATTGTAGAGAACGACGTAGCTGTCGGTGACGTTGGCGTTGCCGTTGTGGCTCATCGTGAACACGCCGCCCGGCTGGTAGAGCTGCAGCGTCGCCCAGTTCGACGGCGACGGCGAACGGTTGTCCAGCAGGATCCGTTGGGTCAGCGTCGTCAGCATCAGCTGGCCCGGCACGAAGCCGTTGACGATCGTGACGTTCGGCGCGTCGGTGACGAAGTTCGCGTCAACGACCCTGAACTGGTTCACGATGATCGTATCCGGATCGATGTTGAGATTGGCCGAGGTCGCGACGCCGCCTTTGTAACCGGTGACGCTCATGATCAGCGGGATCGACGGCGTCGATGGAATTTGCCCGCCGACGACGTTGATGGTGTTGGCGGCAAGATCCAGTCGCTTGACGACGCGAACCCATTTGATGGTGAGGTCGCCCGGCGCGGACAGTGCGACCGTATTGCCCCGGATCTGATCGAGGCTGATCGAGCCCGCCGTATCGAAACGGGTGTCGCCATTGGCATAGACCGATCCGCCCAGGATTGACCCGAAGTTGGAGCTCAGATTGACGTCACCGGCATCGCCGGGGATGCCATTGGCAGTCAGCTGCTTGAAGACGATGTCGCCATGCGCCTGCAAGGTCTGGGTGCCGCCGCTGATCGCCGTTCCCAGCGTGATCCCGTTCGCCGTCGCGATGATGCCGAGTGCGCCGGCAACGTTGAGGTTGGTCCAGTCGATCAGCGTTCCCTGCAGCAACGCGCCGCCGGTGACGGCCGTGAGGTTGTTGCCGGTGTTGCTGGTCGCCGCGATCAGGCTGGCGGAACCATGGGCATTGATCGAGCCGCCGGCGAGCTTGCCGGTATCGGCGTTGATGTTGACGTTGCCCGCGTCACCCGCGATGCCGCTGGTGGTGAGCTGATTGAACGTCACGTTCTGCCTGGCGTGCAGCGTTTGCGTGCCGCCGCTCTGTGCTGACGCAAGCGCGATGCTGCTGCCAGTCGAATTGACCCCCAGCGTCGTACCTGCTGTCAGAGCGGTCCAGTCGATCAGGCCGGCGGCCAGGAGCGAGGCCGAACCGGTCGTCGCCGCCAGCGTCGTGCCGGTGATGGTCGTGGCGGCCGTCAGCGAAGCTGAGCCATTGGCTGAGACCGAACCCGGCGTTGTGACGCCGCCGGCAACGACAGTCTCTACCAGGATGAAGCCGTTGGCGGCATTGACGTTGATGTTTCCGACGTCGCTGCTGATGCCGGTGGCGGCCAGCTGGTTGAACGTGACGTTCTGACTGGCGTGCAGCGTCTGGCTACCGCCGCTCTGCGCGGTCCTGAGCGTGACGCTGCCGCCGGTCGAACTGATCCCCAACGTCGTACCCGCGACCAGCGCGGTCCAGTCGATCAGGCCGCCGGCCACGAGCGAGGCCGAACCGGTGGTCGCCGCCAGCGTCGTGCCGGTGATGGTCGTGGCGGCCGTCAGCGAAACCGAGCCATTGGCTGGGACCGAGCCCGCCGTCGTGACACCGCCGGCAACGACGGTCTCGGCCAGGATGAAGCCGTTGGCGGCGTTGACGTTGACGTTCCCGACGTCGCCGGTGGTGCCGGTGGCGGACTGCTGGATGAACGTGACGTTCTGGCTGGCATGCAGGGTCAGGCTGCCGCCGCTCTGCGCGGTCCTGAGCGTGATGCTGCCGCCGGTCGAGTTGACACCCAGCGTCGTGCCCGCGGTCAGCGCGGTCCAGTCGATCAGGCCGCCGGCCAGCAGCGAGGCCGATCCGGTCGTCGCGGACAGCGTTGAACCGGTGATGGTGGTGGCCGCCGTCAGCGAAGCCGAACCATTGGCCGCGACCGAACCCGGCGTCGTGACGCCGCCGCTCGTGACCGTCTGCGCCAGGATAAACCCGTGATCGGCGTTGACGGTGATGTCGCCGGGATCGCTGCCGGCGCCCGTCGCGCCAAGCTGGTTGAAGGTCACGTTACCGTCGGCATGAACCGTCTGGCTGCCGCTGCTGGCGGCCGACCCGACGACGATGTTGCTGCCGCTGGTGGTTGCCCGTGCGGTGAAGGTGCCGTTGGCGCCGGTCGCCGTGCCGGCCAAGACGCTGTTCAGCGTCAGACTGCCGCTGCCCTGCACGTCCACGCTACCCTTGACGGCCGACAACAGGCTCGCCTCAAGGTCAGCCAGCGCGCCGATATAGATGCCGCCATCGGTCGCCGTGGCGGCCAGGTATGGCGCGTTCAAGGCGATCCGCTGCGTCGATGTCCCGATGCTGTTGGCGTTGAGCGCGACCCGCGCGTTGGCGCCCGAGGCTACCAGGTTGGTCTGGCCGTCGGCGTTGCTCAGGATCGCGCCCGCGGAGACGCCGCCGGCCGAAACCACGATGGAAGCCGCATTGCCGGCCGCGGCATAGGATGCCGACGAGTTGAGCTGGCCGAGCGTGGCATCCCCGGTGGTCGCCACGGTGATCACGCCCGCGGCGTTGATGGCGGTGTAGGCGCCCATGGTGAGCGACGCCGAGGCCAGCGTCACCGCGCCGTTGGTGCTCTGGGCGACAATCGGATCGGCGCTGGCACCGGCCGTGAACGTCACCGCGCCGTTGGCGAGCAATTGCATCAGGCCGTCACTGGTGATGTCGGCATTGATATTGAGCGCGCCAACCGGCGTCCGGAGCGTCATCGCGCCGCCGGCGGAAAGCCCGCCGTAGGTTCCGCTCGTACCGATATTCAGGTTGTCCGACGGGGCCAGGATCGTCATGGCGCCGACCGAGGTGCCAGTGATCGCGCCCGATATCTTGACCTGCAGCGGTTGGGCCGTCGTGCCGTTGAAGCCGACATTGCCACCGGCGCGCACGTCCAGCGATGCGCCCGCGATATGGACCGCGGTCCGGTCGGTAAACTGCGGCTGGGCATAGATGCTGCCGGTCGCCGCGAACTGGATCGCGCCGGCGGCGGTGACGTTGCCGAGGACAAGGTCGCCGGTGGTCTGTTTCAGATAGATGCCGCCCTGCGCCGCCACGACCTGGTCGAGCTGGTTGGTCGACGGGTTGGCGAAAGCGATCTGGAGGGCGTTCGGATTGTTCGCCGGGTTGGTTCCGGCCGCCGGCGCCTGGCCGATGTTGCCGGTTTCCGAGATCAGGGTGAGATCCCTGATGTTGCCGGAGATTACCGGCTGATTGGCAATGCCCGCGAAAATGTCGCCGACGGCGTTAAGCTTGACGTCGCCACTCACGGTCTGCACGCCGTTGGACTGTGCCGCCGTGATCGGGCCAAACGTTGCGTTGGCGATACCACCCAGCTTCAGGTCGGACTTGCTGGCCAGATAGATGTCGCTCTGCACCTTGGCGGCAACGGCGTCGATCGGATTGAGAACGACGTAGCTCTGCTGCGACACGCTCACATTATACGTGATGACGCCGGTAGCCTGGTCGGTTGTCGGCGTCACCGTCAGTTGTGACGGACCGGCCGAGGCCAGCAGGGCCTTCTGTACGTCCGACAACGACGAGGAACCATTGCTGGTGAAGGAGAAGTCCACGGGCCTGGCCAGGTTGCCGACCGAACCGTTCGGCGCATAGAGCATAACTTGCCGGCCGCTGACGTTCGCCGGCGTGAGTTCGCCGATCGGCGCCGGCGCCACAGCGGTGGCCGGATTGGCGGCGGCGCTCACGGTGTATTTGAGCTGGTCCTGCGTCCACTGCGAACCCGATGTGATCTTCGCGTAGAGCGTCGAACTGGTCGACAGCGAATAGCTGAAGTTCGGGTTGTAGGCCGTCAGCGACACAGTCAGATCCGGCGCCGCCTGCAGGTTTCCATTATTGGCAAGGTTGGCGCCGAACAGCGTCGTGAGATCTTTCGTGAGCTGCGCTTCCGTCTTGATGCCGAGCAGATATTGGGACTTTTCAAACCGCGTTTCCGCCTCGGTCTTCATCTGAGCCGTCGTGACAGCAGCGGGATCGATGTCGAGCTTGCCAGCGACCTGGGCCCTGAGCACGGTGGCTCCCAGCGAGGTGAGCGCGTAGGTGCTGCCGTCGGCAAACGCCAGATTCCGCAGCTGCCAATAATCGTTGTAGGCCGCCTTGATCATCGACTCGTAGGCGGTCACGGAAGCCGCCGCGGAGCCGCTTACCAGGTTCAGATCCGTCCAGACACTCTGCAGGTGCGCGCTCTGCTCGGCGGTCAATCCGCCGGCCGACAGGCCGTTGAGGATGTTGGCGGTGCCACCGTCGGATGCTGCGGCCGCCAGGAAGACTCCTCCGCCAGACGAAACCTTGCCGAGCCTGAGATCGCCGGTCGATTGCACGATGTAGGTACCGGTCGAGGACGTACTGTTGAGAAGCCCGCCATCGACGCTGCCGTTGATCAGGGTCGTCCCCGTGGCCTGGACCACCAGCGGGTTGACGTTGGTGAGAACCGTTGCCCCGTTGCTGACACCTGAAACCGCGCCGATGGCGCCGCCCGTCGAATTGATCTCGATCGATTTGCCGACCACGACCGGGTTGGCGACGTTGTAGGGTGAACCCGAATTGATGTCGCCGGTCGCCGACAGGAATATGTTTCCTTGCGGCGCGTTGCCCGCGATTGCCGAATTGGCCTTCACCTGACCGATCACCAGCGATCCCTGCGCGGCAATGGCGATGTCACGGTCGATCGATGTTGCGTTCAGCCTGCCGCCATAGACCTGAACCGGCACCGGCGTCTTCGTCCCCGCGAGCGAGCCGATACCGCCATCTGCCCTGAGCGTGACGTTGGTGCCGGAAATCAGCGGATTATTGGCGGTCGCACCGACCGTAATGGACGAATTGGCGCCCGTCGCGGTGACGGTCGTTGCGCCCTGCAGATTGTTGATCGGTCCATTGATCACGATGCTGGCGTCAGATGTCACCGCCACCGAGCTGGAACCGCCGCCGTTGAAGTGGATGCCGATGTCGTAGGAAGCCTTGACGGTGTTCGTCAACGTCAAGGTCAGGCGGTCGTAGATCTGCTGGTACCAATTGTACTGTTTGAGGCTGCCGCAGCATGCACCACTGCCGGTGTTGAAGTTGTTCGAATGGTAAGCGCCGGTCGCCGTGACGACTTCCTGGAAGTTGGCGGTCTGCAACTGTCCGGTCGCAACGCCGTTGACGACCTGCTGCACGTTCGAGACGAGGCTCGTGGTCTGTGTGTAGGGATAGGTCTGCGAGTTGGCCGAGACGCCGCTGAAGGTCCAGCCATAGTCCGCGGCAGTGCTGGTGACGGGACGCGTCAGCGTCGCGGTGTCGACCCATTGATAATATTGGTTGGCCTGCGGCTGGTAGACCACGCCCGAGGTTCCGCTGAGGCCGACCAGCATCCCCGAATTGTAGCCGCTCGCGTTGACGCCTGCGGTCCGGTAGGTGCTGACCTGCTGTCCGCCAGGCGCCGCGGCGTTGTAGACGTACCAGGTGGTCTGCTGCTTGAGCTGGTCGACGATCTGGATGACGCTTGCGGCGCTGACGCCGGTGTTAATCGTGTTGGTGACGAGCGTTGTCCCGGTCGTGTTGTTGACGGTGATCGTGCCGGCGCCGCCATTGACGATGATGTTGCCCTGCGACGTGCCGCTCGTGGACGTGCTGATGATCCGGCCGTTCAAGTAGACATAGCCACCGGTGCCCTGCACCACGCTGTTCAGCACGATCTGGTCGGTCAGCACGTTGTACCGAGCGCCAACCTGCACGTCGCCGCCGTTGACCTTGGTCAGATACGGGGTCAGGTCGAGATAATTGCCGTTCTGAGCATTGGTCTGGGCCTGGGCGAGCGACAAGTTTGCCAGCGTGTCGGCGCGCAGGCTGTCAATGGCGTTCCTGACGTTGGTGCCGATATTGACCGAATAGTTGCTGCTCTGTCCGCTCTGGATGGTTCCGTTGACGTTGAGCACCGACGCCGACAGGATGATGGCTTTGCCGATGGCAAAGGCGTTGGGCGCCGCCGCCGTGGTGGTCGTCGCAGCGGTTATTGGCGTCACCGCCGCGGACTGGATGTTGATGACCTGGAAGAAGGCTGCGCAGCCCAAGCAATGGAACGGGCTTCCGTTGTCACCATACACGGTCTGACCGTCATAGGTGCTCTTCTCCCAAGGCCTGGTCGAGACGATGGCAGGATTGGCTCCCTCGATTTGAGCGAGGTTTCCAGGAATGCCCTCGCCTGACGGCAGGAAGATCGCCGAGTAAAGCGAAACGCCGTCATAAAACAGGTTGAGCATGCGCGCGGTGAACACCACGCTGTTCGGTACAGCAGCCGCGCTGCCGCTGCCGCCGTTGCAGCAATAATGGGTATACGGTTTGTAGGTGCCGTTGCCGGCAATGTAGACCTCGCCTGGAACGTACTGGCCGTACGTTCCGAGCCACGTCGCCGCCGTCATGACGGCGGTCAGCGTGTCGGTGGGCCTGAACTGGACGCCCGCCCACTGCGACGACACGGTGCCGTTGGTGTTGTAGATGCTGCCGACCCCGCCATTGAACGTGAAGGTGCCGTTCGGGACCACCACCTGGATCGTCGCCGCGTTGTAGGTCTTCGATGCGACCACGTTGCCGAGCGCGTTGGAGATGTTGAGCAGGCCGTTGAGGTTGGTGACCTCGCCGTTGAAGTAGATATCGGGGGTCTTGGTCAGCGGGATTCCGTTCAGATCGACGCCGAGGCCGGTGTTCGGGTCCTTGCGGTTATAGCTGGCGTTTACGGTGATGACCGGCGTCGAGCCCGTCAGATCCTGCTGGAATGTGATGCCGGGCGACGTGGTGTCGGTCGCCGCACCCGTAAAGATATTGTGGCCACCGCTGACCCCGGTCACCGTCATCCTCGACACCGACATGAAGTTCAGGCCCTGGTTCTCGATGTTGATCGAGACGGAGTCCCGGGACGAGACAAGCGGTGCGGCCTTGCCGGCCACCTGCGTGCCGCTCATCGTATCGGCCAGGATCGAGACGTTGCCGCCCGAGACCATGATATCGCCGAGCGCGATCGACGCGCCGGCGACGTTGGCGGCGAACGGCGCCTGCTGGATCAGCGTGTTGACCTGTCGCTGGATATCACCGGTCGGATCATTGGCAGTGGCAATCGTGATGGTGGGATTGGCACCCGACAGCACCGTCTGCACATCCGCCGTCGACAACCCGCTCAACGTTGCGATCTGCGAGACGATGGTCTGATAGGGATTGAACCCGTTGACGACCGCGTACTGGATGGTCTGGTGATTGTACTTCTTGACCGTGCTGAAATTATTGGGATTGGAGACCAGTTCGAGAGTCAGCGCGTACGGGCTGTTCGTTGTTAGCGTTGGCGTGGTGGCGCCGACAGCGATGAGGATCGATTGCTGATTGTAGATGCCGGCCACCACGACGCCGTTCTGCGAGATGTTGCCGCGGAGCTGGGTCGCATCGCTGTGGTTGTCGTGGTTCTCGGTGCTGAACAGCGTCAGATATGGATTGTAATTGGTGCCCCTGCCATTCGCGGATACGGCGCCTTTGGTCGCTGCAAGCGAGACGTTGTTCACACCAAGCACCCGCGCGCCGCCGGCGATATTCAGGTCGGTATAGCTGCGCGCCGTGGCCGTGCCGCTATACACGGCGGTAATCGGGATCAAGGCCTGGTTGTAGACCACGGTGGTCGCGTTGGCGCTCACCTGGCTGTACTTGCTGCCGTCGCCGGCCTGGCCGGCGGTGAGATTGAGCAGGCCCCAGGCCAGGAGCGTCGTATCGCCGCTCACGTTGACGGTCTGGTTCGCGGTCAGCGAGGTATTGGTGCTGGCGCCGGCGCCGGTGATGGCGCCGTAGAGGTTCGCGTTGGCGTAGTTGTACGCGATCAGCGACGACGCCGTGCCGATGAAGAGGTTACCGGCGCTGAAGATCTCGGTCGCGTCAATGTTCACCGTGGCGTAGGCGTTCGCCGTCATATTGGACCGCGCCCCGCCGCCGGCAAACAAGCCGCCCGCGGTCAGGCTGACGCTGTCGACGGTGCGCAGCGAGTTGTAGGCCTCGATGTTGACCTTGGCCGTTGAGGTCAACGGATCGTCGTTGAGGCTGAGGATCGTGCCGCTGCCGATATTCGTGGTCGCCCTCTGGGTGATATGGGCGTCACTCACCGTCGCGGCGCCCGCAGCCACGCCGCCCGACCCTGCCCGCGCTCCGCCACCGACCTGATTGACGATGTCGTTGGAGATCACGAGCATGTCGCCGCCGGCGGAATGAATGATCAGATTGGTTCCGACGCCGGCCGTCGTGGTCGAGGTGATATTGTTGGTCGCGTTGCCGCCGCTGGCGCCGGCAAAGGACGCCTGGAAGGCGTCGCCATTGCCGGCATAATTTGTCTGATGCTGGGCCTGGATGTTCAGCCCGCCGAGGTAAAGCGTGTTGGACGTCGCGTTACCGTAAAGATTCGCGCTCGTCGTCGCGGTGTTGTTGATCAACGCGACCGCCGCGGCGCCGGCGATGGTGCCGCCCGAGCCGGCCGTCGCGCTGGACGCAAGGCTGTCGGTGCCGACCGCGGTGATCTGCAGTATCCCGATATGGTTCGCGGTGGTGATCGCCCCCGCCCCCAGATAGGCCTCCGTGGTGGCGTTGGATGTGACCTTGCTGATGGTCGCGCCCGCCGCGATATAGCCGGCCGCGATACCCGTCGCTGTCGCGTACTGGTTGCTGTCGTTTTGGGCGGCAATGATGAAGTCGCCGTCCGGCAGCGTAATTCCCGTCCCGCCATAGGCACTGACCGTCGAGTTCTCCCTGGTCTCGGCGTAGCTGCCCTGAACGCCGATCAGCGATCCACCGCCGCCCGCGATCGCACGGGCATAGATGCCGTTGCCGCTACTGGGCGTCAGCGCCATGGCGGTGACGGAAACGTCGCCCCCGGTGAAAGTGGTGCTGTTGCCGACGCGGGAGGTGACGTTGAGCGCCGAACTCGCCAGCGCCACGGAGACACCGATCGCGCCGCCGCCGACGGCGACACCCAGCGAAGTCGCCGAGATGTCCGGCGTCGCCGAAGCCGATACCAGGGTGCCGAGGCCGGTCGAGGAAGTGGTGATAGCGGCGCTGCTGCCGATCTCCGCCAGTACGGTGGAGTCTTCCTTCGCGGTCGCGGCCGCGCCGGTGCCGGAGACGATGCCGCCGGCAACCGCCGTCGCCGACGCCGACAATTCGCCGGCTTCGGTTGCCGTAACGGCAACGGTCGAACTGTTGACGCTGGCGTTATCCAGGATCTTGGCGGCGACCGAACTGGATTTTGCGGTTGTGGCGATCGTAACGCCGACGGCCGCGATGCCGCCGCTGCCGCCCCCGGCCGTTGCCGCCTGGGTCGAGGTGTCGCGTGCGCTCACCTGAACGCCATTTCCGCCCGTTCCCGTCACCGTGCCGCCGAGCTGCGCCGTCACGTTATTGCTGACATTGCCAACCGCCACGGCCGCCTGGGCGCCGAAGTAAAGCGACAAGCCACCGGCAATGGATTCGGTGTCCACGGTCTTGCCGGCGTAAGGCCCGGTGGTGGCATCCTTCACGACAGCTGCGACGCTGACCATGGGAGCCGAGACGATGGCGCTCAGATTGGCCAGAACGCTGCTGTTAACGGTGGTGTATCCGATACCGGCGCCGACGCCGACATTCTTGCCGAAACCGGCGCCGAGCAGGAATTGCTGCGCGGCGTTGGCGCTGGTGGCGTTGACGTTGACCTGGGTGCCGGTGACGTTGCCGCCCGCGATCTGTGCTGTGACGCTGTCATTGCCACCGGTCAGCACGGTGCTCACGTCATAGGTCGAGGTGGCGTTGGCGCCGCTCGGATTGCCGGCTGTACCGCTCGCGACCGCGCCGCTGCCCTGGCTGGAATTGGTTCCGGCGTTGGCGGCGGCGATGGTGCCGCCGAACTGTCCGGTCTGGTCGCCCTGCGTGTCGGCGTCCGCCGTGTTGGTGCCGATGAGGATGACGCCAATCGCCGCGCCGATGCCCACCGAGCTGCCGGCACCCACGGTCACGGCATAGGACTGCACTTCCTTGATGCTCTGGGCATTGACGTTGATCGCCCCGGACGAGTTCAGATTGCTGTTGCGGGTCTCCGCCGCGGTCTGGCTCTTGAACACCAGCACGTTGGCGGCGGCGCCGACGCCTACCCCGCCGGTCGCAACCGACAGCGCGCCCGCGATCTCCCGGATGTAGACTTCCTCATTGGCGTTCACCGTAACCGCGCCGGCAGCGGTGCCGGTCGGCGACGTCAACGTGGTGTCGTAGATGCCGGCGATCGTGACGTTGTTGGCGATCTCGATGTTGGCCATGCCAGCAACAGCCCCGCCGCCGGTCGAGATCGCGCCGCCGACCGAAAACGCCTGGAAATCGTTGATCGTTCTTGCATCGACATCGAGCGCGCCGGTCAATTGCAGCGCCGTCGTATGGGCCGCGCTGTTGCCGCGGTAGTGGAATTCGTCGCCTACGTAAGCCAGGGTCTTGTTCGAACTGACCTGGACCAGGAAGGCAGCGCCGATCGCCACATTGCTGCCGTAGGCGCCGGAGCCGTTGGCGGAAGCGATACCCGTGCTGTTCTTGGCCTTGACCGACAGTGACGAGGCGGTCAGGGAGCCGCCATCGACATAGGCTTCCGTGCTGGCATTGAAGACGTTGAGGCCGACCGAACCGCTGTTGAAGCCGACCGCGACCGAGGACGCGTGCTGCTCGGCATTGGCTTTCACCGTGACCGCACCGACCGTCGGGGAGACCACGCCGCCTACGTTGACCGTGCCGCCGACTTCGGCGTTGGTGATATAGGCGAACGTTTCGCGCGACATCGTCGTGCTGATGATGGTCGCGCCGCCGCCCGCGGTGCCGGTCGGCGCCACGATCCCGAGGCCGAACGTGCCGGAGTAAGACATGCTGCTGGCGGCGACGTTGATCTGGGGCAACGAAGTGGAGCTGGTCAGGCGGGTGTCGATGCTGGCGCTGTCGATATAGGCTTTGGTCGCGCCCGACATCACGTTGACGATCGGGTTGATCATGATCGAAACGCCGCTGCTCGCGGCCAGGCTGGCCACGTTGGCGACGACCGCCTGGTGCGAACTGGCGACGACCGAAAGGCCCCGCACATTCTCACGTGTCTCGCTCAGGTCGGGCGTATCGTCGGTCGGGGCGCTGAACGCACCTAGATCGAGCCCATACCTGAGGGTGCCGCTATTGACGGACACGGTGTCCGACGAACTGGTGCCGCGCGCATCGACCTTGGTGGTAGCGCCGCTGATATAGGCTGACGTATTACCGGTGATCTTGTTGGTGACGAGCGAGCCTGCGCCCCCGGCCGAGCCCTTCGAGATAGCAAAGGCGCCGGCGAAGACCGCAGCGTTGTCGGTGTTGGTCGCCAGCACGGCAACGCTGTTCTCGCCGATGACGTCGGCACCACCGGAAATGCTGGCTGTAACATTGGTGCCCATCAGATTAGTGGCGACCGATCCGGCCAGACCGAGCTGTGACGACATGGCGACACCGACAGCAACTGTCGATATCGCGGCGACCGATTCGGCTGCGACGGCAACGCGACCGCTCGAAACCACCTTGGAGCCCGTTATTCCGGCGCTCACATTGTTCGAAATGTCGCTGTAGACAATGGCAAGGCCAGCGGCGCTGCCTCCCGTCGACACGCCGGCCACGGCCGCAGTCCCGGTAATTTTCGAGGTATCCTTCGCGGCCAAAAAGAGATTTGTCGAAGCAATAGTCGAATTTGTGGTGTTCGACTGCGCGTTGCCAACGGTCGCCGAAACCGTGTTACCAATCGAACTGATGGTCATCCCGGCCAGGCCCGAGAACTGGCCGTTTCCGCCGCCAACACCGATTGCAACGGACTGGATCTCCGACGAGTCGGTCGCAGTCACCGAGACGGAGCCGCTGCTTGAGGTCAGCAGCACGCCCGCGATGTAGGCTGAATGTGTCGTCGCGATATCGTCGTATACGATCGACGCGCCAACATTGTTCTTGCCAACCTGGATCAAACCGGCAACCGAAATGATGGCGGCGCCGGGTGCCTGAGGCGTACCCGTTGTGCCACCATTAAGAGCCGCGTAGCTGAAATCAACGCAGGTTTGAGGGCTGCCACTGGTTCCGCAATTGGATGATGCGAGCTGATTGTTGTTCGACTCTCTCACCAGATCTGACAGCGCGTTGTCGAGCGCCGAGATAGCCACACTATCAGCGGTCACAACGACGGCGCCCGTGACATTGATGTTTACGGTGGCACTGCTGCTGATATAGGCGGTCGTCGATGAGGTGATCTCGGAGACGACGATGGCGCCGCCAAGACCGTTGCCTCCGACTCCGCCGGATGCTCCGCCCGCCGCGATGACGCCGGCGTTATCCGACAGCACGGTAAGCGTGTCGTAATTGTTGATCGACGTCGAGCGTATATGCGCGTCGGCGGCCTTGCCGCCCGTCGGATCGCCAATGGAGGCGTAGGTCATCGTGACGCCGATGCCGCCCTTGCCGCCCGCCATATACAACGAGCCGCCACCGATCGCGATATTGCTGGTTTGATACGCGTCCACCTCGACTGAGCGCGAAGTGCCGCCGCTGACGCCGTTAATGGTGGAGTTTTGAATATAGGCGTTCACGCTGTCAGTGATAATGCCGACAGAAGCCGATACCGCCGCGGCATTGCCCCCCTGCGATCCGGCGATGGCAATGGCCACGACGGTTTGCTCGCCGCCGTTCAGTGCCTGCACCGACACCGACCTGTGGTTATTGATGGTCGTGTTATCGATATAGGCCAGAGTTGCGTTGTTCGACATCGCCGAGGCAATCGCACCGCCTATCGCGAGGCTGCTCGGCGAATCGCTTCCGGCGAGGTTGGCCGAAGCAGATCCCGATCCGTTGTTCAGTACAGTGTCGTTGAGCGCCTGAACCAGCGTCCTGGCCGTGGTGCTCGACGCATCGAAACGGTTGACCGTCACACCGGAAATAAAGGCGCTGGTACCCATGCTGACATCGCTGACCGACGAACTTCCGGCCACGTCGATGCTGAAGCCATCGGGTGAGGTCCCTGATTTCTGGCTGACCTTGCTCGCACCGGTAGCGATGCCTGCGGTTCCTCCGGTGGCGGCGTCGGTTACGGCTTCCGCCTTGTTGGCAAAGCTGGAAAATGTCGGACTTGTTATCGCGGCCGCGATTGAAGCGGCAGTGATGCGGCCTGCGGTAGTCGCGCTAAGCGCGAGGGTGTTGGCGGCGACTGTGCCGTTTCCACCGCCGTTACCCGAGAAGCGATCATTGTCAATGAAGGGACCCGACCTGATATCCCAACGATTGTCACCGATGTAGGCGGCGGTGTCGGTGTTCGCACCGAGATAGGCGACCGCTATGCCGACAGCGGAGCCGGCGCCGGCCGAGAACGCGCCGGCCAGCGAAATCATCGAAAGTTCCTGTGCCGCGTGAATATTGACCGTCGGCGCAGACACATGGGCTCCCTGCCCAATCGATGCGTGCGTGGTGTTGTCGACCAGCGCGATCGACGTGATCCCATTCAGTACCAGGGCGCCCGCAGCCTTGCCCGATGTCGGCGCCACACCGAAGAATTGGTCGGTCGTCGCCGCCTCGACGGCGATTTTGTTGGCCGCACCGAGTGATGCGCCGGAAGCCACGCCGGCAATGGTATTGCTGGTAAACAGGACGAGATTGAGCGCACCTCCCAGCGAGGAGCCGCCTGACGAGCTACCCCAGCCGAGACCGAGCGCGCCGGTATTGCCGGCGGCATTGATAGAATTCGTTGTCGTATTTGCAGCGACGGTGAGGTTCGCGCTGAAATCCTGTGTATCGCCGCTGTTAAGCGGCACCGACCACGAGCCACTACCGCAAACCGCGATCGTACAGGTCGCGTTCAGGCTTGCGCCCGTCGCGACCCATGCCGTCGTGTTGTTGTTGACGATAAAGTCATTCAACGAACCGGCGATCGCGACGGTCTCACCCGCAGTCGCGCTCGAGTTGGCGTAGCTGGTCAGGATGTTGCCGCCGACGCCGAGCGTGCCGTTGAGGTGGCTCAACACCTCGCCAAGGCCGGCCCATTTCAGCCAGGTATTGGTTATCGGCATGTAGGTGTTCGCCGTCACGCCGATATTCGGTGCGTCGATCAAGGTACCGGCACCGATATAGGCGTTCGAATTATGTGTGAATTTGCCCCATGCCACCGCCGCACTGACGGCGGTGGGTTCCGGCGTACCGCCGGGGAAGCTTGAGGCGATCGCAGAGGCCGTCGAATTGCTGCGGACGCCGACGTCGATCACGTTGCTGACGACGGCTACATTTCCGGTCGAGTAAATCGATGGCGCACCGCCGCTCGGATTTTGCGCGATCGCCGCCGTTGCGTTTTGGGTACTATTCGCGACCGACAACGCAGCCGCCGCCTTGAGACCCAGGTCCGACTGGAACAGCGTGCTCATCTGCAGCAAGAACAAATTGGCAGGCGCCGTAGCGCTGGGAAGCAGCGCACCTTGCAAGGCTCCAATCAATGCCGGGGTGCCGACGGTAGTCGAGGCCATGGTCGAGTTTGACTGGGTGTTGGATGTGGCCTCGACCAGCACGGAGCCGACCATTCGGTTTGCGAATGTGCCGAGCGATGCGCCGAGCGTCGCCGTCGCGGTCGTGGTGGCATTGCTGATGGCTACCGCGCCGCCAACGCCGCCATTCAGCGCCGGGGTACTGAGGGCTACCGACGTCGCCGACGTCGAGAAACTGTTGTTGTTCAGCGCGCGCAGCGCGAAGCCGCCGGTCGACCCACTCGCCGTGCCGACCGTCAGGTTGGCGCCGGTCGCGACGTTCGCCGTCGTCGTGACGTTGGCCTCCGAATAGGCGACGGTCGCAACGACGAGTGCGCTGGTGGTCGCAGCCACCGCGGAAACCTTGAGCGTCGCATCGTTGATGGCGTTGATGTTCAGGCTGCCGCCGGCGCTGATCGTCGCGCCGGATGCGACATTGGTCGAGACGTTTCCTGAGAGGGTGCCGACGACCACGCCTGCTCCAACGGGCGAGAGGCCAAGCAAGGTGCTGGCGATGACGGGATCTTCGGCGACCTCCTTGCCATTCGCGCTGATCGTAACATTGCCGGTGCCGGTAATGTTTGCGTGACTGTTGATGGCAACATTCGCCGTTGCGCTTGCGGCGACATATCCACCGTTGAGGCCCAGGATTAAACCTGGAATGGCCTGTCCGAGAACTGCAAAATCGGACACGATGTTGCTCGAGAAACTTGATACGGCCTCCGACGTTGCGCTGATGTTGATCGCCCCGCCCGTGATTTGGCCGTCGATCGTAATGCCGGTCGTCGCGCTGGCATGGCCGGATGACCGGTTGTCGCTCGCGGTCGCGTTGAGCGTGACGGCACCGCTGGTGAAGGTCGAGCCACCGAAATTGACGGCTTGAGCAAGGATCTTCGATCCCTGGGCCATCGTGATCGTCGGCGCGCTCAACGTAACGTTCCGCGAGTTGGCCTGCGAATTCTGCGAGGCGTTCAGTGAACGTGAATCGATGACGGCGGTCGCGTTGAGGGTGATCGAATTGTTCGCCGATATCTCGAATCCGCTGGCTCCGGAAAGCGCCAGCATCAACGAGGCGATCTGGGTGTTGTTGACGAACCCGGCGCTCCCGGCACTGGGATCGGCCGAACTGCCGATGATGACGTTGTCCTGGTCGAAGGCAAACGCGGCGGCGCCCGCGGCGATCTGTGCGCCCGACATGACGTTGAGCGTACGGGCCTGCAGCGCGACCTTCATCGTGCTGCCGGCGTTGATCACCGCATCGGCGTTGAGATTCAGCGTGTTGGCCTGAGCCGACAGCAACAACGTTGCGGAGCCGTTTACCGCCGCGATGTATTTTGCGATCATCGCATTCGACAACTGGCCGGCTTGGCCGTTGTTGGCGAGTACGTTGCCCCCGGTAAGCGAGGCGCCACCGACCGTCAGCGTGCTTTGGTTGAAGAAGAAGCCGACGGTGCTGCCGGTGATGCTCGCGCCGGTCACTACGTTGATCGATGGTCCATTGAAATTGATGACACGGGACGGATCGGCAACGATCACGGCCGTCGATCCCACGGTGATCGAGGCCTGGTCCGTACTGAAGCCAAGGAATGCACCCTTGACCGTGCCCGAAATGTTCAAACCCGAACCCGCACCGAAGGCGTTCATGATGACCCGGCCGGAGGTAAAACTGGTGCCGCCGGCATTGACAGCCTGCGCAAGAACCTGCCCGCCGTTGTCAATGTTGATCGTCGGCGCGCTCAATACGATGTTTTCCACCGAATGTGCGTTCGAAACGGCGCCGTTCATGCGGCGGCCGTCGACAATACCAGTGGAGTCGACGGTGATCTGCGACGATGCGCTGAGCGAGAGAGTGGCGCCGCCGCCTAGTACGCCGGCGTAGCGGGAGATCGTGGCATTGGAGACAAAGCCGGCCGCGCCGGTGTTGGTGCTCGTGCTGCCATTGCCGACGATCATGTTGGCGGTGCTGGAGAGGACGACCCGTGACGCAATGATCTGCAGTGCGGTGTTCGTCAAAACCTGAGCGCCGCCATTGCTGGCCGCATTGATATTGACCTGGCCACCCGACGTGTTGGCACTCAGGGCGACCGTGTCGCCCCTCACGTAGCTGCCCGCCAGCAGGTTCAGCGTCGGCGCATTCAGGGTCACGTTAACGGTGGTCCCGCCGTCGACGACGCCGTTTCCATTGATCGTGATCGAGTTGCTCGCCAAAAGCGTGAATGTGCCAGTGCCGTTGAGCGCGGAGATCGCAGCAGCGACCGTGGCATTTGACATGTTGACGCCGGCGACACCGGTGGCCGCGCCGACAACGATATCCGTCGGATCGAGGATGAGCTTGCCGGCATTGCCGTTAGGCGCGGCAACGTTGATTTTGACGCCGCTGGCGATGTCGACGATACCGTTGGCGCTCAGATCAACGACCGCCGCGTTACCCTTGGCGGAACTGGCATTGATCCGGGCACCGCTCTTCACGGTCAGGTCGCCGGTGCTCTTGAGCGTGATGTTGCCGGCGTCGCCCGTCTTGCTGGCGGCGGTGCTCAGGCTGGCGTTCTTGCTGAGTTGGATATTGTTTCCGGCGGTGACGGTGATCGTGCTCGGCGTGGTGGTGCGGCTGCGCGCCGTCAGCCGCCCGGAGATGGTTGCGTTGTTGACCGCTCCGATGTGAATTGATCCGTTGCGGACGGTGATGGCGCTGGCGCTGCGCAGGCCCTTGGAATTGACCGAGGCCGCGAATTTGGAGGCATGTTCGTGGTTGACACGCTCGCGCTGGCTCCTCCCGCCGCCGACGAAGACGTTCTGGCCCGTCAGACGAACCCCGTCCGCGGCGTTGATACGGCCGAGAATCCGGATATTGCCGTCCGGCGATATCGGGAATGAGCCGTTCATCAGGCTGTTTACGGCAGCATTGTTGATCTGCCCCGTGGCGCCGATGATGCTGTCGGTGAATTCCTTCGACGGCGTGGAAACGTTCAGGCTGCCGACATTGACGACGCCGGTCTTGCCGACCACGAAGCCGTAGGGATCGGCGAAATAGACATTGCCGCCGATTTTGCCGTTTTGATAGGAGTTGAGCGTTCCATTGACGTACGCCGGCGCGTCCCGGACGATATTGATCAGGTTCTGGCTGCCGTTGGGCACCTGCAGATTGACGGTGTTGCCCTGCCCGACCCCGAACTGCGAAAACGAATTGAACGCGTTGGCGCCGGAAACGGTGGTCGTGGTGATGTTGGTGACATTGCCCGACGTCTGCAGGCTGGTTCCGGTGCGGCCGTCGGGAATGATCACGTTGGCCGTCTGCGCTCTTACACTGGTGCCGAGCAACGGCAGGATCGTCATCTGCGCAATGCAGATCAACGAGACGAAACGCAGGCGCGAGAACCTGCGTAACGTCAGACCACCCTCGCTTCTGGCTGAGAGCGGCATACGCATGTCAGCTCACCTTCGCTGGTGACACGAGCGCGCGACCGGCGGCCATGCGTCGGGTTGATCCGGAGCGGGACGACATCAGAATTGACCAGGCGGGAGCTTGAAAACGTCGGGGCTCTTGGTGTCGGCCACATAGAACAGCAGCAGGCCGGTCGGGGTCAGGACCCGCTGGTTGTTCTCTTTGGTCTCGAACGTTCCCTGCAGCAGCAGGATCACCGATCGATCCTTGGCATCGCTGCCGCGAAACATCAGGACACCGCCGGCGACGGGCGTGTTGACGGCGATGGTGTCGGGCTTGAAACCTTCGCCCAGGAAGTGGGCGCGCAGAATGTTGGCATTCGAGAACAGCTTCTCCGGCGTCATCGCCGGATCCGTCCCTTTCGACCAGACCGTGCCGACCTGGATGAGCGTCTTCGACTTGTAGCCGAACACGTAAGATACTTCGGCGATCCCGCCGCTCGGCAGCAGGTCCGGAACGGCCAGCAATACGCTGCGGGTCAGCTCGGCCGGATTGTCCTGCGACTTGATCGCATCCGGCTTGACGCCGAAATCCTTGGTGATCGCCGCGCGGACATCCGCCTCGTTCATGCCGAATTTCGAAGAACGGAATCCATCGATCGCTTTGGCGGCCTTTTCATCGACCGCCGCCGCTGCCGGCACCGTCGCCTCGGCCTGGGTTGCTGGCCTTGGCGCCGGCACTGCCTTCTGCTGCTTGGGCGTGCTCTGTGCATACGCCGGGCCGGCTACGACAGATGCGATACCGCAACATGCCAGGAACATCGAAATCTTGCGCATTCAAAAACCTTCCGAAACACCAGACATAAACTTTAGGCAACGCCGCAATTCGGTAACCGGAAATTAGCAATTGGCCTCGCTACCCCGTAACAATACCGCGTTCCCCACACCGAACATAGCGGCGATGGGAGAATGAGCATCGATGGCTAATATCGGCGCGGATGCGTCGCTGGCCCGACACGAGTGCGCGCTGATACGGCATGCTGCGCACTTGCGACAGTCGAGCCAAATGCCATCGGAGAATTTTGGATTGGTGATACAAATCAGCTGCTTATAGCGACAGCATTGTAAGCGGATTGCGATGCCTGGAAACGTTCGGGCCGTTGGCATTCAGGCGGACCTGTCGATCGTTAATGTCGGTGGCGGCGAGAATTCGAACGGTGTCGATTCTCATCCAGCGCACGATCAGATCGCCTCATTTCTCACGCGGCGCACACTCGTGAGGCATCGAAAAATCGGGATTCGCCAACTCAAAAGCCAGCAGACGGCGCCACTCCAGTTGCAGAATGCGAAGAAGCCACGCTTGGCGCGCGGCTTCTTGATTACGATGCGTATGTTGCGCCGATTTTGCGTCAGATCAGCAGGAAGTTGGAATTACTCAGCGTGCCGTTGAGGTTGTTCAGCCCGATCTCCATGTCGGCCGACGTCATTGTGCCGTCGCCGTCGATATCAATCTGCAGGACGTTGGCACCGGGCCCATTATTAAGCAGATGGGCCGATGCCTGACCGCTACCGGCAAAGGCACCGGTGCCGACATACTCGATGTGATCGTCACCAATCGCGATGCCGGAGAAGGTGAACGTATCGCTGCTGGCATCGAAATTGGTAATCTGGTCAGCCGAGCCGCCCACGAGCGAATCCGACACGCTGGTAAAGCGGAAATTGTCCTGCCCCGCGCCGGCCGTAATCCCATCGTAGCCCGCACCCGCTGTAACGGTCGTGCTACCCGATGTGTTGCTGATCGTAAGGTTGTCTTGCAGGGCGCTGCCATTGATCGTTTCAACATCGATCACGGTCAGGTTGAACGAGCCTCCGTTCAAGTTAAGCGTGTCGGTCCCGCCACCAAGATCGACGGAGCCTTGATAGCCATTCAGGGTCAACGTATCGCTTGACGAAGTGCCGTTAACAAAATTGACTCCATGGAGCGCGTCGAACGAGTTGTTGCCGTCAGCGAGATTCAACGTGTTGGTGCCGTCGCCAAGATTGACGGTGACGCCCGACACGTTGTTGAGCAGCTCCAACGTGTCGTTGCTGGGGGTAATGCCACCGGTGAAGTCGCTGCCGTTGACATTCTCCACGTCCGTCACACTGACGGAATTCGAGCCGTTGGCGAGCCAAACCGAGTCGTTTCCTCCGCCGAGATTGATTGCGAGGCCGGTAGCGTTGGTCTGAATGGTCAGCGCGTTGTCCTGACCGCTGCCGTTGAGATGCTCGACACCGACGAGGCCGAATGCCGTATTTCCCGAGTGGATAGTTACAGCGTCGTCGCCCAGACCGAGATCGATGGTCCCGGCAAATACGGTTTTGCCGGCCCCGGCGTCGGTTCGACCCCGCATCTGGGGGGTGAGCTGTTTCGGCTGGCGTTCAGCCTCGACCTGGTGCACGTGCCGTTTACCGGCGCCGCGCCTGCGATCCAGTCAACCGTCGGCGGGCACACGCCGATCGCTTTCACCGCGTTGCCGCCCGCCCTTTCGGCGGTGCAGGCCGGCCAATTGCGCGCGCTCGGCGTCGCCGCCAGCGAGCGCGCGACGCAGTTGCCCGACGTGCCGACCTTTGCCGAACAAGGCATCAAGGACCAGGAGGCCGACACCATCACAGGTGTCCTTGCGCCGGCGGGAACGCCGAAAGAGATCGTCGACCTGCTCTATCGCGAAATTTCCAAGGCGGTCGGGCAGGCAGACGTGAAGGAGCGCCTGACCGCGCTCGGATTCAAGCCGGTCGCGAACCGGCCGGAGGAGTTCGGCGCCCGCATCAAGCTGGAAATGGAAAAATGGGGCAAAGTGATACGTGACGCGAAGCTCAGGATAGAGTGACGCGTCACTTCATTCCGGCGGTTCCTGCGCGACATTCATGAACGTCAGGCCGATCCGGTTCTTCTTGATCCAGGCGACCCGGCACTCATGAACGATCGAAGAATCCTTCGCCATCACGAGACGGAAGTGCTGCGGAACGAATGCCGGGTTCTCGACGTCGATCGCCGCACCCTCGAGCGAAATATTCCTCACCACGCAACGCATCACGGAGCCGCCCGATGAGACATAGGCGGGCTCCTCGATCTCGGTTCGCGGATATTTTCGCTTTTCTTCCATACGTTCCGGCCGTGAATATCGCTCGACCTATCTAACTAGCCACGAAACCTTAAGCAAATGGCGTGTGTGCACCGCAATGCAATCGGCGACGATGGACTTGCGACGTTCCGATTTGTGCGGAGCGGCAGGATGCCTCCATCGCTTCTGCGCAGATGTGCTCCGCGTCTTCATGGGCTTGTCGCTCGCGACAGCCCGGCGATACCCTTTTAGATAGGCGGTGACAGCGTTCGTTTATCTCGGCTGCTGGTTCCTGATGGCCGGCATCGTGTACTATTTCATCGGCTTCGAGACCAGGGCAAGTCGATCGAACAGATCGACAAGGAATTGGCCGATGGGCTGAATATGTCGGCGGCGAGAGTCCGGCGGGCATAGTCTTGAACACAAGGCGTCGATGGAGGCTTGGACAATTTGATCGCGACTGCTGCCGACCTTGCCGGCGACCGGGCGATCATCGCCCGTGCCGAGGCCGTTCGTCCCGATGTGGCGGCGGCCGGAAACGACATTGAGAGTGCGCGACGGCTGCCGCCCGCGTTGCTCGACAGGCTGCACGACGCGCAGCTGTTTCGTCTGTTGCTGCCGCGCTCGACCGACGGGATTGAAACCGACCCCGTCACCTTCTTCCATGTCATTGAAACCATCGCCAAGGCGGATGCGTCCACGGCATGGTGTCTCAGCCAGGCCGGCGGCTGCGCGATGTCGGCCGCCTATCTCGATCTGCCGGTGGCGCGTGCGATCTTCGCCGATCCGCGCGCAGTACTGGCCTGGGGTCCCGGGCCCAAGGTCCGCGCGATCGAATGCGACGGCGGTTACCGGGTCACCGGCGTCTGGGCCTTTGCCTCCGGTGGTCGGCACGCGACCTGGCTCGGCGCGCATTGTCCGATCTTTGCGGCCGACGGCACTCCCCGATTGGAAGCCAACGGTATGCCGCTAGAGCGAACCATGCTGGTGCGAACCGAGGACGTCGAATGGACCGACATCTGGAACACGGTCGGCTTGCGCGGCACCGCCAGCGACCAGTTCGCGCTGAATGACTTCTTCGTTCCAACGGACCATTCCATCACCCGTGAATTCGACCGGGAATGCCGCGAGAGCGGTCCGCTCTATCGCATGGGGGCCGGCACTTGCTACCAGGTCGGCTTTGCCGGCGTTGCCTGCGGCATCGCTCGAAGCACGCTCGACGATTTCGTCGAGGTGGCGCGCAACAAGGTGCCGCGCGGCGCCAAAGGCATCTTGCGCGACAACGCCGTGGTCCAAACCGGCCTCGCCCAGGCCGAGGTCAATCTGCGCGCCGCCCGCGGCTTCGTGCTGCAGTCGATGGCCGAAATCTGGAAGGACCTCGTCGCCGGCGCCAGCATCACCGTCGCGCAGCGCATCACGGTCCGCATGGCCGCCACCAACGCGATCCACAAGGCACGCGAGGCAGTCGACTTCGCCTACAATGCGGCGGGAGCCACCGCGATCTTCGAAGGCCACCCGCTGGAGCGCCGCTTCCGCGACATCCATACCGTAACCCAGCAACTGCAAGGCCAGATCAGACATTTTGAAACCGTCGGTGCCTGGATGATGGGCGTCGATGTCGATCTCACCTTTGTCTAACCCCATTGCGTCCAAGGAGAAGAAACCATGGGACTTGGCCGATTACAGCACTACACCATCGAACCTGCCGATCTCGAGCGCACCAAGGATTTCTACTGCGACGTGCTTGGACTGGAGAACGGCGACCGTCCACCGCTCGGTTTCCCCGGCTACTGGCTTTACTCCGGCGGCAACGCCACCGTGCACCTGATGGGTACGCGCGAGCCACGCGAGGGCATCGTGGTGCGCGGCACCAAAAAGAAATACGAGGACACCGGGCGGCTTGACCACATTGCCTTTGCCGCGACCGACGTCGACGGCGTGCGCAAGCGCCTGCAGGCCAAAGGCGTAAAATTCCGCGAGAGCATCGTGCCGCGAACCGGTGATACGCAAATCTTTCTCTACGATCCCGACGGCGTCGGTGTGGAGCTGAACTTCCCGAAGGCGTAACGGGCCACCGCCGCGAGCAATTTTCGACTATTCGGTCAGCCCCAGCGCTGGCCGAACTTGCTTTAATTCCGGCTTTTTGATTTCGGCTTTGCGTTAGCGGTTCCCGACAAGGTCGCAAGTCAGCCATCAGTCGGGCGCGATCCCGTCAGGGTTTCTTCATCATTGCATGGCGATTGGAACCCGCCGCGCCGCTGCGGCAGGATAGCCGGGTGCCTCGCCTTTCACCTACCCCAGGGCATGCGTGCCCGGGCTATTCGCCCACGGGTAAGCCCCACCATGATGGGGAAGTCGCCCCGGACTCGTTCCGGGGCGGATGACGTTAGGTGCGAATGCGTCAGTCTATCCGCGCTAATCCAGCCCGCGCTCGTGGCTGAGATTGACCATTTCCTGGATGAATATCTTTTTCTGCTTCTCATCCAGGCTTGCAAATAAAGGTTCGGCGGCATCCGCCACATTGCGCTGGTCCACCGCACGGTCGTTGAGAAATTGGGCTTCGTTCCGCATCTGCTCGATGATGTCGTCGGGCGGATCGCGTTTGGCGCGCGCAATACGCAGATTGAGGCGATCGGCGCCATTATGGCCGAGATAGTGCATCGCACTGTTGAAGCCGGACCAATTCTTCTCCTGCTCTGGCGTCAGATTCAATTGCTTCTTGATACGCTCGATATTGGCGTCGCTGTTGGCAACGATCTGTTCGGCCGTGATTTGCGGTGCACCCGTCTGGGTCAGCACCTGCGGCTGCTTCGCCGCCGTCTTTGTCCCCTTGGCCGCCTTGCCCGATTTGGCGGCATCGTCCTGCTTTGCGGTATCGCCCTGTTTGCCACCCTTCGCAGGGGCCGTCTGTTGCTGTTGCTGTTGTGCGCCGCCGGTGAGGACGCCGGTAACACCGGTCACCACCCCGACAACACCACCGATAGCGCCGCCAAGCACGCCGCCGACCGGTCCGGCCGCCTTGTTCCCCTCGCGGGCGCCCTTTTGGACCCCCTCAACCACCTGTGCCTCCACCGTGAGCGACGCGCTAAACAGCATAAGGGCGGCCACCCCAAGGGCTGCGCACAATCTGAACCGCGCGCGCAGCTTCGATGTCGGGCTGGTCATTGTCTGGTCTCCATGGTCGATCGTGAGTTTCCGGCGGGGTGGTGCTGGGCCAAGGACCGCGGCCGAATCCGATTTTATCGTTTTCGCGCCGCGCGAGTCTACCTGCCGCGCCTAGTCATCCCAGTGATGAAAACGCCGGCGTATCCCCATTTTGGACACGTGGTAGGGGAACCTGCGGCGCTATTTCGCATCCTCACCCCTCCGATGAGTTCGATAGGTGCAACGCAATATTCCGCGTCATGAGTCAGGAATGAGCGGTAGATAACGGGCCAACGGTCGTCGCCGCCTTCGATTTGCACGCAACGTTAGTTCTAGGACAGCGCCTACGTGATTTCTCGACAGACGCTGGCAATTCTGCTCTGATCGTCAATAATGAAATATCCGCGGCGTCCGAATGGAGCCGAATAAAAAAGCAAAAACGGGAATTTCCTTCATATCCGATTGGCCCATCCAGGGAGGAACGCCATGACACGGAAGAAGCTTACTCGACGCCAATTCATTGCTGCGACAGCGCTATCATCGGCTGCACTCGTGACAGCGCCCTACGTGCGCGGCGCGCATGCCGCCGGCAAGCTATCGATCGGATTTTGGGACCACTGGGTACCCGGCGCCAACAAGGCTTCTACCGATATTGTCAATGAGTGGGCCGAGAAGGAAAAGGTCGAGGTCACCATCGACTACATCCCGAGCCAGGGTAACAAGAACCTCTTGACGATCGCCGCCGAAGCCCAGGCGAAGTCGGGCCACGACATTCTGGCGATGCCGACCTGGTGGCCGCACGCGCAGGCGGAGTTGCTCGAGCCGATGAATGACGTGGTCGAGGGGCTCATCAAGCAGAACGGCGAAGTCAACGGCACCGTCCAGTACCTCGGTAAGGCCGGCAACAAATGGCTGGGCGTTCCGGCCTGCGTCGGCAGCCAGATCAAGGGACCCTGCTCGCGTATCGATCTGATGAAGCAGCACGCCGGCATCGACGTCCTGGCCATGTACCCGGCGGGTTCGGCGCCGAAAGCCGATGGCTGGACCACGGACACATTCCTGAAGGCGGCGGAGGCCTGTCACAAGGGCGGCGTTCCCTTCGGCATCGGACTTGGCGAGACCAGCGATTCCGTCGATACCGTCGGGGCGTTCTTCCTGGCCTTCGGGGCGGAGGTCGTCGATGCCAAGGGCAACGTCGTCGTCAAGAACGACAACGTGCGCCAGGCGCTCGAATATTACAAAAAGCTGATGGCCTTCCTGCCGTCGGACGCGCCGTCATGGGACGACGGCTCCAACAACAGGTGGCTGGTCTCGGGCAGAGGCGCCCTGATCATGAATCCGCCGAGCGCGTGGGCCGTCGCCAAGCGCGATGCGCCGCAGATCGCGGAGCAATGCTGGACCCACGGCTTCCCGGTCGGTCCGAAGGGCCGCTTCGCGCCGTTCCTGCCCTACTTCTGGAGCGTCTGGAGCTTCTCCAAGAACAAGCCGGCGGCAAAGAGCGTGCTGACGCGCCTGTCGCAGCCGGATGCGGTCGAGAAAATGGTGGCGGCGAGCGGCGGCTACGACCTGCCAGCCTTCGAGAAACTGACGACCCTGAAGACATGGGCCGAGGAAGGACCGCCGAAGGGCACGCTCTACCACTATCCGAATCCGCACAAGCATCAGTTGCTTTCGATCTCGGCGTCGCCCGCGCCGCCCAAGGTCGCCCAGCAGATCTACACCCAGGCAACGCTCACCAAGATGTGCGTGCGCTTCTACCGGGGCGAGCCCATGGAGAAGACGCTGGCCTGGGCGGAAGGCGAACTCGAAGGCTTCATGCGTAGCTGAGGCGATTTCGCCGCCGCGGCCCGTCGGATATCGGGCCGTGGCGGCGTACATCCGCCTGCCGACACGATGGGAGCCGGCGCCGCGCCGGCTTCTCGACGAGGAAACTACCCTGCTCTAATGAAACTCGCGAGGAAGATGCATCATGGCTGATGTCGCGATTGAGCGTAACGCCGCTCCGCGAACGGGGCGCAAGCGCGCCAGTTTACGAACCGCCCTGAAGCGCAAATCGACCGCGGCCTTCCTGATGACGCTGCCGCTGATCCTGCTGATCTTGCTGCTGGTCATCTATCCTGCCTTCTACTCGCTGCATCTGGCCACCCTGAACAAGTCGATGCAGCGCTTCATCGGACTCGGAAACTTCCAGTTCCTGTTCAAGCGGGAAACCTTCTGGCTGGTGGTCGAGCAATCCTGCATTTTTGCGATCACGGCCGTCGTCTTCAAGGCCCTGATCGGTTTCATCGTGGCGCACTTCGTCCACAACATTCCGGCCAAGGGCCAGCGCAAATGGCGCGGCATGCTGCTGGTGCCCTGGGTCATTCCGCCGGCCATGAGCACGCTGGCGTGGCTGTGGCTGTTCGATCCGTCGTACAGCGCCTTCAACTATCTATTGGCCGGCATCGGCATCGACCGGATTCCATGGACCGGCGAGACCGGCTGGGCCCGCTTCTCGGTCATCCTGGTGAATATCTGGTTCGGCGCCCCGTTCTTCATGATCATGTACCTGGCTTCACTGAAGTCGGTGCCCGACCAGCTCTATGAGGCCGCGGCCATCGACGGCGCCAACTGGTGGCAACGCATCTGGTACGTGACACTGCCGATGATGCGCAACATCATCGCGATCACCACGCTGTTTTCGCTGATCGTCACCTTCGCCAACTTCGATATCGTGCGCATCCTGACCGCGGGCGGTCCGCTGGACCGGACCCATATGTTCGCCACCTGGGCATTCCGCATCGGTATCGAGGGCGGCGACATTCCACTCGGCGCCAGCGTCTCGCTGTTCATGGTGCCGATACTCGCAATCGCGGCGGTGTTCATCCTGCGCGACATCAACAAACGCGGGAATGAATCCTGATGACCAGCACCGTCGTGATCGACAAGGCCGCCCCGACCCGCCCCGTCAAACTGCGCAGCATGAGCCGCGACCGCACCTGGGCGCTCCGATGGTCGTACTTCTTCCTCACTTTGTTCGCGGTGTTCGCGCTGGTGCCTCCGCTCTACATGGTGATCACGTCGCTGAAGACCAGCGCCGAAATCTCCGCGGCGACGAACCCGTGGTGGGTTTACCATCCGACCTTGTCGAACTACGTCGAGTTGCTGACATCGAACCAGTTCCTGACCTTCTTCCGCAATTCGGCGCTGGTCTCGATCTTCGTCGTGACCATCACCATGCTGATCAGCGTGCCCGCGGCCTTTGCGCTGGCGCGGATGCGGTTCTGGGGCTCGGCAACGCTCGCGACCGGCGTTTTCCTGACTTACCTCATCCCTGAAACACTGCTGTTTCTCCCCTTGTTCAAGATGTTCGTGGCGTTCGGCGACCTGACCGGGATCCAGCTGATCAACAAATGGTACGTGCTGCTGGTGATCTATCCGACGCTCACGGTGCCGTTCTGCACCTGGATCATGATCGGTTACTTCGCCTCCATCCCCAAGGAGCTCGACGAGGCCGCGATCATCGACGGCGCGTCCTGGTTCCAGACGCTGACGCGGATCTTCATTCCTGTCGCCTTGCCCGGCCTGATCGCGGCGACCATCTTTGCCTTCACGGTTTCCTGGGCGCAGTTTCTCTATCCGCTGGTTTTCACGACATCGACGGATCAACTGGTGCTGCCGGTCGGTATCGTCACGACCTTGATCAAGGGCGACGTGTTCGCATGGGGCCAGATCATGACCGGCGCCCTGCTCGGCGCCGCGCCGCCGCTGATCATCTACGCGTTCCTGATGGACTATTACATTGCCGGCCTGACCGCCGGTGCGACAAAGGGTTGAACTCATGGCTGACGTGACGTTGCGCAAGGTTGTCAAGAAGTACGACGACGTCGAGGCGGTGCGCGGCATCGATCTCGATATCGCCGATCATGAGTTTGTCGTGCTGGTGGGCCCGTCGGGTTGCGGAAAATCGACCACGCTGCGGATGATCGCCGGGCTCGAGGACATCACCGACGGCGATATCATGATCGGAGGCGACGTCGTCAACGACGTGCCGCCAAAGGATCGCGACATCGCCATGGTGTTCCAGAACTACGCGCTCTACCCGCATATGACGGTCGCGGAGAACATGTCGTTCGGGCTGCGGCTGAAACGCTATCCGAAGGCCGAGATCAAGACCCGGATCGACGAAGCCGCGCGCATGCTCGACATCGTCGAACTCGTCGACCGCAAGCCGAAGCAGCTGTCAGGCGGTCAGCGCCAGCGCGTCGCCATGGGCCGCGCCATCGTGCGTAACCCCAAGGTGTTCCTGTTCGACGAGCCGCTGTCCAACCTCGACGCCAAGCTCCGCGTCCAGATGCGGATCGAGATCAAGAAGGTGCATCAGAAGGTCCGCACCACGACGGTTTACGTTACCCACGACCAGGTCGAGGCGATGACGCTCGCCGACCGGGTCGTGGTGATGAACCACGGCCGCATCGAACAGATCGGAACGCCGAACGAACTCTATCACAATCCCGCCACCAAATTCGTCGCGAGCTTCATCGGCTCGCCGGCGATGAACTTCATTCCTTGCCGGCTCGAGGAATCCGGCGGCAAGCTGCACGTCCGGATCACCGACCGTCTCGCCTTCCCGTTGCCGCCGGCACGCGCCGCCAGATATCAAGGCGTGTCGCGCACCGACAAGCTGCTGCTGGGACTGCGGCCCGAGCACATCACGGAGGCCAGCCCGCATCCGGAAACCGGCGTCGAGAACTTCGATGCCACGCTCGACGTAACCGAGCCGATGGGAATGGAGACGCTGATCTACTTCGCGCTCGAGGGCACGCAGGTTTGCGGCCGGGTCAATCCCAACGCCGGCGCACAGGATGGCGCCCCGCTCCGATTGGCAGTGGACCTCAACAATATGCACCTGCTAAACGAGGTGAGCGGCGCCGTCATTTGACGGCGGAGTTAACAGTCACGCAAGGGCAGGAAATGGCGACCAACAAGAAGAAAATCTTCGTCACGGAATCGATGTCACAGCAGGGGCGCGCGTTGCTCGACGCACGCGAGGATATCGAACTCGTTGAATTCCCCAACATGATCTCGCAACCGGATTTCCAGGCCAAGCTCAAGGAGCATGCGCCGGTCCATGGTGTCGCCCTCGGCGGCACCCGCTTCGGCGAAACGGAACTGGAAGCTTCCAGGGACATGTTGGTGGTGACCCGGATCGGGGTCGGTTTTGACGCGGTCGATGTGCCGGCGCTGAGCCGCCGCAAGGTGCCGCTGATGGTCGCCGGCACCGCGAATTCGCCCTCCGTTGCCGAGTGCGCATTGTTCATGATGCTGACATTGGCAAAACGCGCGGTGGAAATGCACTCCATCGTCAGGGACAACAAATGGCCGAGCCGGCTCGGCATGCTGCCCTACGATCTCTATGGCAAGACCGTGCTGATCGTTGGCTTCGGCCGCATCGGCACCCGCACCGCCAAGCGCTGCCAGGCAATGGAAATGAACGTGCTGGTTTTCGATCCCTACAAGCCCGCCGCCGACATCAAGGCCGCCGGCTGCGAGCCAGTCACCGATCTCGACGCGGCGTTGCCGCGCGCCGACTTCGTCAGCCTGCACTGCCCGAAGACCCCGGAGACGGTCGGCATGATCAATGCCGCGCGCTTGAGGCGGTTGAAGCCGACCGCCTATCTGATCAATACCGCGCGCGGCGGCATCATCGACGAACCCGCGCTGCATGACGCGCTGGTGTCCGGCAAACTTGCCGGCGCCGGTCTCGACGTGTTCGAACAGGAGCCGCCGCCAGCCGGCCATTCGCTGTTCGCGCTTCCGAACGTCATCTTCGCACCCCATGTCGCCGGTGTGACAAGGGAAGCCGTCGATCGCATGAGCGAACAGACCGCACGCAATATCCTGAGCGTTCTCGACGGCGATCCGTTGCGTCAGAACGTCATCAACCAGGACGTGCTCTGAGCGATCCGGCATCATCAAACCGGGTGACGGCTGAACGATCGAGCGGCCGCCCGGGAATGTTTTCATACTGGCGAGATCATAAGGAACCCTTATTCCGTATTGCGGGCTAACCGTGCAGATCCGTGCCCGGCATAGCCGGTTTTGCGCCTGAACGGACAAAACTCAGCCTCATTCGGAAGCGAGGAAAAGATACCGGGCGGCAACGGGGACACCGATTCCGCAGACGGAGCTCGATCCGGAGGCCGAATCGTGAGCCAAAACGACCCGACCGACAACGCCCTGGCGGCGATCGCCAGCATTCTCGATCAGCCGCCCGTGATCCCCCGCGAGCGGGAACGGCCTGCCGTTGACGAGGTGGCGGCCACCCCTCCGCCACTCGAAGAATTTCAACCGATCGAAGCAGCACCTTCGCTCGCGGTTCCTCCGCCGCTTGAGACCGCGGCGCCGATCGAGGCGGCCCCCCCACCTGAGGTCTTTCTGCCGTTCGAGGCCGATGGCTATTCCAAGGTCGGGCCCGGACCCATGGCCGCGATCCGTTTCAAATGGACGGTCCGCGAGGACGATGGCGACTATTACGTCGATGAGACCATTGGGGAGAATTCAACGCCCATTGTCAGTGGACCGATGAACAAGGATGCCGCGATCCAGCTGGTCGACGACCGCGAAGCCGCGGCACGTCGCCGGTTCGACCAACTGAAAAGCGAAATGACAGGACGCGCCGCCGTCGCCAATCTGGTGCGCAAAGACAACGGCGAGGCGTAATCGGACGCGCTATCGCCGCGGCCCGAGGAAATCCTTCTTGGCGAGATCCACGCCGGCATGGCGCAGGATGTCGTAAGCCGTGGTGACGTGGAAGAAGAACTGCGGCACGCTGAATGTCAGCAGCAACGACCGCCCGATGAATCTGCGTGTCGCCCCGTTCTTGAATGTAAACACCACCTCCTTGTCTGCGGCGCCGTCAATCTCCGCGCGTGGCAGGCTTTGCACAAAGGCGATCGCTGCCGCGATACGCGATTGGAGCTCGGGAATATCCGGCTCGGCCACCGGAAAAACATGCGGCTCGCGCCCGGCCAGCAGCGCGCAGGCAACCACCGCATGACGGTTGGCCTCCCCGACCTGGCGCGTCAGATTGTACATGTTGGGATAGAGCCGCATATCGAGCAGGATCGCCGGATCGATGTTTTTGGCCTTGGCATAGGTCGAGGCGTGGTCCAGCAACGTCGACAGATTGCCGAGATACGGCACGAAAACATCGACCGACGTTTCACAGAGCGAGATGGTCACGATTGGATCTCTCCGTCTGGCGCGGCGCCGACATCTGGTCTAAATCCTGCGTCATCACAAACAAGGTGTCATCGAACTCACCGGCGGAGAAGAACTGATGCTTCGAATGCTATTTGGTCTGGGCATGGCTGCCCTGTTGACGATGTCAGCCCATGCCCAGCAGCCGGCGCCTTCCCGCCTCGACGACATCATCAAGCGCGGCACGCTGCGGGTCGGCATGACCGGCGACTACCGGCCCTTCAGCTATCTCGACAAGACGACTTCGAAATTCAGCGGCTTTGACGTCGACATGGCGGAAGCGCTCGGCAAGGCGCTCGGCGTCAAGGTCGAATTCGTCCACACCGCATGGCCGCAACTGATGAAGGATTTCGAGTCCGACAATTTCGACGTCGCGATGAGTGGCGTATCGATCACACTCGACCGGCAGAAGAAGGGCCTGTTTTCGACGCCGATCATGCGTGAGGGCAAGACGCCAATCGCCCGCTGCGCCGACAAGGGCAAGTACGAAACCATTGCCGACATCGACAAGCCAGGCACGCGCGTGATCGTCAATCCCGGCGGCACCAACGAACGGTTTGCCCGCGCCAACGTCAAGAACGCGGAAGTGAAACTCCACAACGACAACGTCACGATCTTCGACGAGATCGCCAAGGGCAATGCCGACCTGATGATGACGGATTCGTCGGAGACGCTGTACCAGCAGAAGCTACATCCCGGCGTGCTGTGCGCGGTGCATCCCGAAAAGCCGTTCGACTTCGCTGAGAAGGCCTATTGGCTGCAGCGCGACGTCGCGCTGAAAGCCTTCGTCGATCAGTGGCTGCACATTGCGAGAGAGGACGGCAGCTTCAGGAAAATCTACGCCGCCTGGTTCGATTGATCGGCCGGCAAAATATGCAATTTTCGCCGCAAATTGACCGTCAATCGGTTGCAAATTAGGCTGCTCAGACGACATTGAACCAAAGCCGCTAGTGCACGACTTACCATTTGAAAGTGATCTGGATCACGTTTTGCGAGCTGCCATTGCGTAGCTTCGGGGGTTGGGATTCCCTGCTCAGGAGGTCATTATGAAGAAGCTTCTGGCGATCGCCGCGTTTTTGCTGGCGAGCAGTGCCGCGCAGGCGCAGTACACCTTCGATTACGGCGGCCGCACCATTCGCATCGATCCCGATCGCGGCACCGTTCAGATCCCGGGCGTCTACGACAATACGCCGAAGGCCAAACGCTCGCGCAACGAGGACGGTGATCGCGATCGCCCGCGCAAGCAGTCGCCGCAACAGGCAAAGACGGACTCCAGGACGCCACCCGACACGGTCGCTCCCGCCGCACCTGTCCCCGCCGCGCCCGTCCCCGCCGAGCAGGCCGCTGTGCCGCCGGCCCCTGCACCCGTCCCTGCAGCTCCCGCACCGGTCGCGGCCGCGCCCGCTGAACCTTCGACCGCCACTGTCGCCGTTGCCCCGGCGGCGGATCCGGTGACTGTGCCGCCCGCCCCACTGCCGCCCAGCGCACCAGCCCCGCAGGTCCAGCAAGAGCCGCCTCCCGCGCCGAAGCCCGCGCCTGCCGTCGCTGCGGTAACGCCGCCGCCCGCACCGACGCCGGCGGCCCCGCAGGCGGCAAACTCGCCGCTTGGCGTCTGGCTGACGGAAGAGAAGGAAGGCAAGGTCCGCATCGAACAATGCGGCCCCAATCTTTGCGGCTACTCCGTCGACAAGAAGTCGAACCGCAACGGCGAGCAGGTGCTGATCAACATGAAGCCCGGCAAGGACAACAAATGGAGCGGCCGGATTTTCGATCCGAGTTCCGGCAGCACCTATGATTCAACGCTCGCGCTTAAAGGCACTGACAGCCTTCGCGTTCAGGGCTGCGCCTTTGGCGGCATGTTCTGCGGTGGCCAGACCTGGACCCGCGTGAACTGACGCGCCAACAACGCACATTCAACCAGGGCCTCGCCTTCGCCGGCGGGGCTTTTTGTTTGCGGGTTCTCGTTCGCGTCGACCTCTCAGGCCATCGGTTCACGCTATGGGCGATGAACGGTAGGGCCCGAACAAAAAATCGCGAAAACAACCCCATGCAAAGCAGAACGGGTCTCGGCTCGCTTCATCCGGGAGACGCTACCCGACCTTTGCCGAATACTCGGCGTCCGTGACCTTCTCCATCCAGGTCGCGTAGCTACCGTCGAGCGCTTCCTGCATCGCGATGTGGGTCATGCCGTTGGTTGGCGAGGCGCCATGCCAGTGCTTCTCGCCGGGCGGGATCCAGACGACGTCGCCGGGCCGGATTTCCCGGACCGGTCCGCCCACGGCCTGCACACGGCCGATCCCCGAAACCACGTACAGGGTCTGCCCGAGCGGATGCGAGTGCCACGCCGTACGCGCGCCGGGTTCGAAAGAGACGCGGGTGGAAACCAGCCGCGCCGGCGCTTCAGTGGCGATGATCGGATCCTGCCAGACCGTACCGGTGAAATAATCGGGCGGAGCCTTGCGCGTCGGCCTCGAGCCGGAGACGTGAATATCCATGGCATTACCTCGTTTTGTTGATGTTATTTCTTGGTCGCCGCGTAGCGGGCCTTGGTCTCGGCATTCATGGGGTAGAGGCCGGGAAGCGCGGCGCCGTTGTTCACTTCGTTGACGATCCAGGCTTCCATCCGCTCCTGCTCGGCGCCTTCGGCCAGAATGAGGTCGAGGAACGCTTGCGGGATCAGCACCGCGCCGTCCTGGTCGGCGACCACGACGTCGTTCGGGAATACCGCCACCCCGCCGCAGCCGATCGGCTCGCCCCAACCGACGAAGGTCAACCCGGCCACCGACGGTGGCGCCGCGTAACCATCGCACCAGACCGGCAGGCCGGTACCGAGCACACCCTCGACGTCACGCACGACGCCGTCGGTAATCAGCGCCGCGACCCCGCGCTTGACCATGCGCGCGCACAGGATGTCGCCGAAGATACCGGCATCCTTGACGCCCATCGCGTCGACCACGGCAATGCAGCCCTGCGGCATCGCTTCGATCGCCGTCCGAGTGGAGATCGGCGAGGACCACGACTCGGGGGTGGCGAGATCTTCGCGCGCGGGCACGAAGCGCAGCGTGAAGGCCGGCCCGACCAGCCGCGGCTGTCCCGGGCGCAACGGTTTGGTGCCGCGCATCCAGACGTTCCGCAGGCCCTTCTTCAGGAGGACTGTGGTGATGGTGGCGGTGGACACGCGGGACAGGGTCGCGATCGCTTCGGGGGTCAGGGACATCGGTAAGGCAACGCTCCAATGGGAGGGGATCAAAAGGTAGCGCATCTTGCGGGGCGCGGGCATCGCGTCAAGGGTTCGTTCGAAGAGTTCGATCACAACAGCTTATCACTGTCATGCAGATTAATTTATTGAACTTGCTCAATGATTTCGCACGAAGCGAATTCCACTGGCGCGCGAAACACGCTACAGCTTGATCTCAGCCCAAGCGTTCCTGAGACCGTCCCTGAGACAGATCCCCGAGGCAGTACCGAGGCCATGGCCGCGACGCTACCCCCGCCCCGCCTTTTGCCCAGTGGCGACAGCGCCATCACGGTAGAGTTTTCCCGCAACATCGACGATGCCGCCAACGGGCGGGTGCTGGCGCTCGACCGCGCGATGGCGGCCACGCCGGTTGAAGGCGTCACCGAGACCGTTCCGACCTATCGCTCGTTGCTGGTGCATTACGATCCCGTGCGAATTTCATTTGAAGCGCTTGGCGAGCAGATTTTGGCGCTGGCGCAGCTGCCGGTACCGGCAACGACAAAGACGCGGCGCTGGCGCATCCCCGTGGTCTATGGCGGCGAGCACGGCGTCGACCTCGAGGACGTCGCCAAGACGCTCAAGACCACGCCCGACGACATCGTCGCGCGGCATGTCGCCGGCGACTACCGCGTCGCCATGATCGGCTTTACGCCGGGCTGGTCCTATCTCTCGGGATTGGCGGATTCCCTGCAGATGCCACGGCGGCAAAATCCGCGGCTACTGACGCCGGCCGGCACGGTCTCGATCGGCGGCGTGCAAACCGGGGTGCAATGCCTGGCCGGCCCGAGCGGCTGGCATCTGCTCGGACAGACCGCAGTTCGAACCTATCAGCTGCATCGCGATCCGACTTTCCTGCTGGAGCCCGGCGACGCCATCACGTTTGTACCGGTCGACAGCAAAACCTTTGCCGACCAGGACCGCGCTGCGGCCGCGGGCGAGATCGTGGCCGAGTTGATGCCGTCATGAGCAAGCTCGTCGTCACCTCCATCGGCCCGGCCAGTTCGGTGCAAGACGGCGGCCGCCCCGGCTCGCAGCGCTATGGCCTGGTGCCGAGCGGCGCGATGGACCGGCTGGCATTGGCGGCGGCCAACACGCTGGTCGGCAACGAGCCGTTTGCTGCCGCTGTCGAAATCGGCCCGTTCGGCGCCGCCTTCACCGCGCGCGGCGGCGCCGTTCGCATCGCGCTGTCAGGCGCGTCGCGCAACGCCGACATCGCCGGACGCCCGGTTGTGATCGATACATCGGCGACGCTGGCCGACGGCGAGACGTTGACGCTTGGCTTTGCCCGCAGCGGTTCGTTCAGCTACCTCGCCATCGAGGGCGGCATCGCCGGCGAACCTGACTTTGGCAGCCTCTCCGTCAACGCCCGCGCCGGGCTCGGCAGTCCCTACCCGCGCCCGCTGCAGGGCGGAGACGAATTGCAGACGAAACCGGCCAGCGGCGCACCGGAACGCCGGATCGAGCTGCCGGCCACGGCAGAGGCGCCGATCCGCATCGTGTGGGGGCCGCAGGATGACGAATTCGGCGACGATGCCAAGAAACTGTTTATCGACAGCGAGTGGAAGATTTCGGCCACCAGCGACCGCATGGGTTACCGGCTCGAAGGCCCCGCCATCAAGCATCTGCACGGCCACAACATCGTTTCCGACGGAACCGTGAACGGCAGCCTGCAGGTTCCCGGCAACGGCCAGCCGATCGTATTGATGCCGGATCGCGGCACCAGCGGCGGTTATCCCAAGATCGCGACGGTGATTTCCGCCGACTTCGGCCGGTTTGCGCAGACGCCGGCGGGGCGCGCCTTTCGCTTCAAGGCCGTGAGCATGGCTGAGGCACAAGCCGCGGCAAGAAAGTTTTGGGAATTGCTGCGTTCCCTGCCCGACCGGCTGCGGCCCATCGAAAGCTTTGATCTCGACATCGACGCGCTGCAAGATGCCAACGTCGCCGGCTATGCCGTCAGCGCCGTCGACGCGGCGACCTGGCAGGTCACGTCGCCTGCGGATGTATCGGGACCGGACTGATTCAAGATCCACTCACCAAGAAGCGGACCAACACCATGACAACCATCGACCTCAACTGCGATCTCGGCGAAGGATTTGGCGCGTGGGAAATGGGCAATGATGCCGCGATGATCGAGCTCGCGACCTCGGTCAACGTCGCCTGCGGATTCCATGCCGGCGATCCCGACATCATGCGCCGCACGGTCGAGCTTGCGAAGGCACGCGGCGTCAGCGTCGGCGCCCACCCCGGCTACCGCGACCTGCACGGATTCGGCCGGCGGCCGATGCCCGGCCTGAAATCATCCGAGATCGAGAACCTGATCGCCTACCAGATCGGTGCGTTGCAGGCGATTGCGACCGCGGCCGGCCACAAGGTCACCCACGTCAAGGCGCATGGCGCGATCTCGAACGTCGCCTGCGAGGACGACATGACCGCACGGGCGATCGCCAACGGCATCAAGGCGGTCGATCCCAATTTGATTTTCGTGGTGCTGGCCAATTCCAAGCTGGTGACCGCGGGCGAAGCCGCCAACCTGCCGATGGTGCACGAAGTGTTTGCCGACCGCGCCTATGAAGACGACGGCCAGCTGGTGTCGCGCAAGAAGCCGGGCGCGGTGCTGCATGATCCCAAGATGATCGCCGACCGGGTGGTGCGGATGGTGCAGGACGGCGCCGTGGTCTCGGTCACCGGCAAGGTGATCAAGATGCGCACCGATACCGTCTGCATTCATGGCGATACGCCGGGCGCGGTCGAGATCGGGCGCGGCGTGCGTCAGGCGTTGAAGGATGCCGGGATCGCGGTGGCGCCGTTCAAGACGGCGAATTGACGTTTTCAGTATCCAATCGCGGCGCCGTCGCTGCGGGGGTCCGAACCGCCGCTCAGGGTCCCGTCGTGCGCGGAGATGGTGATGCCATGGGCGTGGCCGGCCATCTCCTCCCACGGGGCCCAGCGATGGACAGTGTGGCCTCGTTGTTCCAGCGCACGGATCGTGTCCGCGGGAAAGCGGTTTTCCATGTGCAGGGTGTCGCGCGCTTCGCCGAGTGCGAAGCGGCCGGACAGGAACCGCGGCAGTTCGATCGCCTCCTGAATATCGAGCCCGTGATCAATCATCGCCGAATAGAGCTGCAGCTGGATCTGCGGCTGTCCATCCGCGCCCATGCAGCCCAGCACGCTGCAGAGCTTGCCGTCGCGTTTAGCCATCGAGGCGATCAGGGTGTGCAGCGGGATTTTTCGGGGCTCGAGCCGATTGGGATGATCGGGATCGAGCGAGAAGTACGCGCCTCGGTTCTGCAGCACGACGCCAGTAGCTCCCGCCACCACGCATGACCCGAACCCGCCATAGAGGCTCTGAATGAGCGAGGCCGCGTTGCCGTCTCGGTCGACCGCGGCAATGTAGACGGTATCGCCGGCCAGGCTGCCGAATGACGGCACCTCATCCCATTTCAATGCGCGCGCCGGATCGATCAACCCGCTGCGTTGGCGTGCGTAGCCTTTGGAAATCAGGGTCTCGACGGGCACCTTGGCAAAGGCGGGATCGCCGAGCACGAGATCGCGGTCGTGATAGGCGATCTGCTTGGCCTGAACCATCAGGTGCAGGCGGTCGGGTCCGAGGAGGTCCATGCGGCGCGGTTCGAGCGGCGCGAGCAGATTGAGCATCTCGATCACGGTAAAACCCTGCGTCGGCGGCGGCGTGTTGAAAATGGTGACGTCCCGGTAGCGGCCAGTCAGCGGCAAATCCCAACTCGCCCTTTGCGCCTCGAAATCTCCGGGCTGAAAGAAACCGCCTCGCGCTTGCGAGAAGCGCAGCATTTCAGCGGCGACCGGCCCCTCGTAAAAGCCGGACCATCCATGATCCCCGATCGCTTCAAGCGTCCTCGCCAGATTGGGGTTGGTGAGTTTTGTGCCGGGCAACGGCACGGCGCCACCGGGCAGGAAAATCCCGGCGGTTTCGCATTGCCGAAGGAGATCGTCGCGCATCATCTCGATGAAGCTCGCCAGCCGTCCGGTGACCGGAAAGCCTTCGCGCGCATAACCGATCGCGCCTTCCAGCACGCGCTGCAGCGGCAGCCGGCCATGGGTCTCATGCGCCGCGACCCAGCTTGCAACCGCGCCCGGTACCGTCAGCGTTGCCGGGATGATCCCGCGCAGCGGGATTTCTTTCAACCCTCTCGCCGCCATGGACGCCAGCGACGCACCCGCTGCCGCCCTGCCGCCGCCGTTGAGGTAACTGATCTCTCCGCTGCGGCCGTCATGCACGAGCCAGAACGCATCGCCGCCCAGCCCTGTCATGTGCGGATAGACCACCGCCAGTACGGCGCTCGCGGCAATCGCGGCATCGACGGCGGATCCACCTGCGCGAAGCACGTCGACGCCGGCTGATGAAGCCAGCGAATGCGGTGACGTCACCATGCCATGAGGTGCGAGCGAGACCGGACGGCCGGTGCGAATATCCAAATGGGTCCCCAGTTCTGGCGAGCCGCTGGCGATGTCAGCCTAGCCGCGGCTTCGCCGGATCATGTAATTGTCGTAGGTGGCTTCACAGACCTGATGCCACTGATATTGCTCGTTGCGGAACGCCGTCATGGAGTCGTTCAGGGCCTTGAACTTGTCGTTCTTGGCCGCAACCTCCGTAAACAGCTCATTGGTGGCCTTGAAGCAGGCGTCGAGGATGTCGGTCGAGAACGGCCGAAGCTGGGCGCCGGCCGCGACCAGGCGCTTGATCGCCTGCGCGTTGCGCGCGTCATATTTCGCCGTCAGGTCGGCGGCGACCTGTGCGGCCGCGATCGTCATCATGTCCTGATAGACTTTTGGAAGCTCCGCCCACTTCGCCGTGTTGATGTAGAGAAAGCCATTGGCGCAGCCTTCCCACCAGCCGGGATAGTAGTAATAGGGCGCGACCTTGAGGAAGCCGAGCTTCTCGTCGTCATAAGGGCCGATCCATTCGGCGGCATCGATCGTGCCTTTCTCGAGCGCGGGATAAATATCCCCCGGCGGAATCTGCTGCGGCACCACGCCGATGCGGGCCAGCACCTGCCCGGCCACGCCGCCGACCCGGAATTTCAGACCCTTCAAATCATCGAGCGTCTTGATCTCCTTGCGGAACCAACCGCCCATCTGCGCGGTCGTGTTGCCGAACGGCAGGCCGTAGATGCCGTAGGGCTTGTAGAGGTCGTTCATCAGGTCGAGCCCGCCGCCATAGGCGAGCCAGGCATTCATTTGCCGCGTGTTGAGCCCGAACGGCACGGCAGTGCCGAACGCGAACGCCGGATCCTTGCCGATGTAATAGTAGGACGCGCTGTTCCCCATCTCCACGGTATTGTTGGCCACCGCGTCGAACACTTGAAAGGCCGGCACGATTTCGCCCGGGCCATACACGCTGATCTGGAATTTCTGCTCCGACAGATCCGCCATGGCCTTGCTGAACATCTCGCACGCGCCATAGAGCGTATCGAGGGATTTTGGGAACGACGTCGTCAGCCGCCAGCGCACGGTTGGAGCGGACTGTGCGATCGCGGGCGCGCTGACAGCCGTTGCGGCGGCGGCAAGACCGGCGCCCTTGAGAAGGTTCCTGCGGTTCATGGCCCATCTCCTGTTTGGATCGGATGCGAAACCAGTAGTATCAGCCGCAGCACGCCCCCTTCTCCCTGACGTCGCGACTTGCATCGTTGCGGTCAGGCGGCAAATCCATCGCCGGATTCTCGGCGAAGAAGCCGTTCGGCTTGAGGGCGAACCCAACATATTCGACCGGCATGACCGGAAAATCCTCGGGCCGGCAGACATGGGTAGCGCCAAAAGTGTGCCAGACCACGATGTCCTCGTTTTCGATTCCGCGGTTCTGCGCCACGTATTTCGGCAGACCGTCGCCGCCGGCGTGCTGGTTCGGAAATTCTCCGCTGGCATAACGTTCGTCGGGCGTATAGCGCGTGACCCAGAGGTGCTTGGTCGCAAAGCCGCCGCGCGCGGTCATGTAACAGTTCTCCTGCGCCAGCATGACAGGCGCCGCATGCGCCAGCAGCTTGTACCCGGTCGGCCCGCCGACGCTGTTCGTTTGATTGGGATTGATGATCTTCCAATAACGCCCGGTGCGGCCGTCGGCCTCGCGGGCCGCATCCTGTTCGCGCGCGAGCGTTCGCGCTGTGGTGTCGAACACGTTGCCGTACGGATTGTCCTTGCCGAAGGGCAGTGGTTTGAATTCGTGCTCGGTGACGCTGTTGCGCTCGCCATCGACCATCATGTGCAGGCGCGCGTTGAAGAAGTGCTGGTGCGTCGGACCGCCCAGCCCCTCCGCGACCATGCCGCCCCAGGGATAGGATTGGCCGGGCGCTACCGCCGCCGTCTGGATAATGCCGGTCAGCTTGACCTCGAGCTGGATCGAGCCGTCCTGATAGAAATACCAGTAGAAGCCGTAATCGTAATTGCCGACGGTCGTGAAGAACGAGATCACGAGACGGCGGGAGCGCCGCACCTCGAAGGTCTCGTTGCGGAATTCATAGTGCTTCCAAAGGATGCCGTAATCCTCCTCGTGCAGGCAGATCGCGTTCTTCATGACAGACGGCTTGCCGTAATCGTCGGCGACCGGCACGTCGAAATAATGGATGTGCCCAAGGCAGTCGCAGCCGAGTTCCAGCGCGTTGGCAAGCTTGCCCAGACCGTATTCGCCGGCGTCGAACGCGCACTTCCAGAAATGGTTCGCGGTCGGATCAGCGTAGGGCACGATCATGTCGGATACGCTCGCCCGATAGATGATCGGCCGCTCGCGTCCGCTGTCGTTGAAGCCGATCTGATGCAGCACGAGGCCTTCGCGTGCGGTCCAGCCGACTCGGAACGACCAGTTCTGCCAGGAAACCTTCCAACCCTCGACGAAGAAACCGGGACCGTCTTTCTGCACGATGTCGAGCGGCTTGACATCCTCGCGCATTTTCGGGATCGACGCGCGATCATAGTTGCGAGACCGCTTCGGGATCGGAACGATTTCCGGCTCGTCCACGAGCTGGACGACCTTGTCCTCGATCAGATCAACCAGCGCGACCACGCCCTCGATCGGATGGGCATAGCCATTGTCCTTGATATCGCGGCGCCAAAAGGAAACCCCACTGACAAGCCTGCGGCCCTTCTCGACGTCCCGGTCGAAATAACCGGCTGAGAACGGATCGACCTGGACCAGCTCGATGTCTTCGTCCGTCAGCCCGCGACGCTTCATCGCGTGTCGCCATCCGGCATCACGCTTGACGATGTCGCCGACCTTGAACACCTCCTCGATCGTGACGGGGGGCTGGCCATAAGGATGCGCCTTGGTCGGATGTTCGCGCCAGGCCATCACCTTCCGCGATCCGAGGTCTACGGTCGCGATATGGGTCGCCCCGGTCTTGCAGTCGAACAGCGTGACCGCCGCCTGCCTCGGCAACGTGCCGGGTGTCCAACTCAGGATATCGGCCTTGGCCGGTTCCTCGAGCTGGACGTGGGAGAAGCGGGTATCCGGGCCAAGCTGCTTGGCGTCGCGCAGCAGTTCAGACGCCAGCGCGACCTCGGCCTCGCTAAGGGGATCGAGGGGATGCGTGACGGCCGTACCGGCCGGTTCTCTCGTCAGGTCCATATTCGCACCTTGCAGCATTGGACCGCACGTTAGGGTAACCAGGGTGCACCGTCTTGAATGAACCTGCCAGCTTTTCGACCTTGCCAGCCGGCCCGAATTCGGGCGACGGTAGCTGTCACCCTGTGGAACCGCATCCGCGATGCCGATCAGCGTCTCGACAGACCAAATCCACCCCGCCGAACGCCAGGCGTTCTGGACCGAGTCGATCTGTCGATCATTCGCCCATATCGAGACCAGGCCGATCGGCCCGACGCGGGTCAGCGGTCACTTCGAGTTCGTGGAACTCGGCAGCGTCAAGCTCGTGCGTTTCGACAGCAGCCCGCAATGCTACAGCCGCGACGCAAGGCTCGTGAGCAAGGCGGGCTCGGACGAATTCATGTTCGATTTTCAGCGTCGCGGCCGAAGCTCGATGGCGCAGGCCGGTAACGAAGGCACGATCGAGCCGGGATATGGCGTACTCTATGACGCGCGGCGGCCGTTCGAGGACCGGCTCGATGGACCCGAACAGCGTTCCGAAGTGCTGATCGCAACGGTTCCCGCCGCGACGTTGCTCCGGATGTTTCCGCAGGCCGAGCGGCTATGCGCGAGACCCGTCCCTCTGTCCGGCGCCATCGCGCGCTCGATCGCGGCTTTCATTCGTGCGGCCATCCGTCTGTCGGATGCGCGGCCAGGCCAGCACGAAACGGATATCGTGGCTTATCTGTCGACCCTGCTGCGCCTCGCAACCGGTGACGACCACGGGCTTACCCGCACCGAGCTATTCGGCCTGATCGACACTTATTTGAGGGCGAACATTGCGGCGATCCGGCCGGCCCCGGCGATTGCGGCCGCCTTCGGCGTTTCGGAGCGGACCTTTCATCGCGTCTTCGCCGACCAGCAGACGACGTTTGAACGCCACGTGCTCCAGCTGCGTGCCGATCACTTTCGAGACCTGCTGCTGCAACCTGCCCTGTCGCAAACTTCAATTGCCGCGCTCGCCATGCAATGCGGTTTCGCCGACGGCGCGCACGCGACCCGGACGTTCAAGAGCTTCTTTGGCGTCACGCCGCGGGATTTCCGCGGCGCGATGTCAGCCCAAACTCAGATCGGGTAGTGCTGCGGACCGGTCTCGATGGTGATCCAGCGCAATTCGGTGAATTCGGCGATGCCTGCCTTGCCGCCGAAACGGCCATAACCGGACGCCTTCGTACCGCCGAACGGCATTTGCGCTTCATCGTGCACCGTCGGGCCGTTGACATGGCAAATGCCCGACTCGATCCGCTTGGCGACCTCCATGGCGCGGCCGATATCACGGCCAAACACCGCCGCTGACAATCCATATTCGGTGTCGTTCGCGACCCGCACCGCCTCATCCACGCTGTTCACGCGCACGATGCTGACCACTGGACCGAACGATTCCTCGCCATAGATCCGCATGACAGAGGTGACGTGATCGAGCACGGTGGCCGACATCAACGTCCCCTCCGACCGGCCGCCGGCCACAACGCGCGCGCCCTTAGCTACCGCGTCCTTGATCAGACCCTGGATGCGGTCGACGGCATCAGCGCCGATCAGCGACCCCAGCGGCGTGCCGCCCTTGCGCGGGTCGCCCGCCACCAGCGAGTCGGCCTTGGTCGCCAGTTTGGCGACGAAGGCGTCGGCGACCTTGTTGTCGAGCACGATCCGCTCCGTCGACATGCAGATCTGTCCCTGGTTCATGAACGCGCCGAAAGCGGCGGCGGCGACCGCGGCATCGATATCCGCATCATCAAGCACGATCAGCGGCGCCTTGCCGCCGAGCTCGAGCAGGGCCGGCTTGAGATACTTTGCTGCCGTCTGGGCGATGATGCGGCCGACGCGGGTCGAGCCAGTGAAGTTGATGCGGCGGACCGCCGGATGCGCAATCAGGGCCTCGATCAGATCAGGCGCATCTTCCGGCGCGTTGGTGATGACGTTGACCACGCCGGGCGGCAATCCCGCATCGCGCAGGCACTCTGCGATCAAACGGTGGGTGCCCGGACAGATTTCCGAGGCCTTCAGAATAACCGTGTTTCCGCATGCGAGCGGCAACGCCACGGCGCGGACACCGAGGATCACGGGCGCGTTCCAGGGCGCGATGCTGAGCACGACGCCGGCCGGCTGCCGGACCGCCATCGCGATGCAGCCCGGCTTGTCCGACGGGATCACCTCGCCCGAAATCTGCGTCGTCATGGCGGCGGCTTCGCGCAGCATCCCCGCTGCAAGCATCACATTGAACCCGGCCCAACCGGCGGTAGCACCCGTTTCAGTCGCCATCAGTTCGATGAACTGCGCCGTCTTGGCTTCGAGCGCGTCGGCCGCCTTGAGCAAAATCTTTCGGCGCAGGCCCGGCCCGGTCACCGACCACGCCGGAAACGCGGCCGCGGCTGCATCGGCCGCGCGTTTGGCATCGGATATCTGCGCGGCGGAAGCGCGGGTAGCGACTTCGCCCGTGATGGGGTTGAGGCGATCGAACGTGACGCCGTCAACAGCCTGAACGTCCTGGTTTTCGAGCAGCAGACTGATCTGGTTCATGGCGTGATCCTCCGTGTTTTCAGGTTATTTTCGTGAATTTCAAACCGCGCTTGCGACAATTCCGCCGAGATAGGCGCGCTGTACGGCATCGTTGGACATCAGCTCGGTCCCGGTGCCGCTGCCGGTGATCTTGCCGTTCTCGATGAGATAGCCGCGATCGGCGATGGCGAGGCTTTCGCGCGCGTTCTGTTCGACCAGCAGCAGGCCGACGCCGCTCTCGCGCACCTTGCGCAGGCTTGCGAACAATTCGCGTACCAATAGCGGCGACAGGCCGAGCGAGGGCTCGTCCAGCAGGAGAACGTCCGGATTGGACATCAGCGCGCGGCCGATCGCGACCATCTGCTGCTCGCCGCCGCTCATGGTCCGCACCGTCTGTCCGAGCCGTTCGCCGAGGCGCGGAAACAGCGCCAGCACCCGCTCCCGCCGCGCCGCCTCCCCGTCACGGGCGCGCTTCGGATTGGCGCCGAGCAACAGGTTTTCCGCGACCGTCAAATCAGCAAAGATGCCGCGGCCTTCCGGCACCAGCGCCAGACCTGCCTCGACGATCTCATGCGGCGGAAGACCTGCGATATCGCGCCCCGAAAGCGTGACGCGCTTGCCGGGCAAGCAGGCCACGATGCCGGCGATGGCCTTCAGCAGAGAGGTTTTCCCCGCGCCATTGGCGCCGAGGATGACGACGATTTCGCTGCGGCCCACGCTCAAGCCGGCATCCGTCAGCGCCCGGTGCTGGCCATAGGCGACGCTGATGTCCGCGACCTCAAGCATCTGCTGGCGCTCCCAGGTAGGCCTCGATGACGGCGGGATCTGACAGCACCTTGTCCGGCGTCCCCTCGGCAATCTTCCGGCCGCTGTTCATGACCACGCAGCGATCGCAAAGCGAGCGGATCGCGTCCATGACGTGTTCAACCAGCAGGATCGACAAACCCTCCTCTTTCAACGAACGGATCAGTGCGATGCCGATCAAAAGCTCGGAAGGATTGAGTCCGGCCAGCCATTCGTCGAGCAGCAGAAGCCGCGGCTTCAGCGCCAGCGCGCGCGCCAGTTCAAGGCGCTTGCGGTCGATATAGGTCAGCTCGGTCGCCATGCGTTGATCGGAGTCTTTCAATCCGACCCGCTCCAGCAACCGGATGGCGGCAGCGTCCATTTCGCCGCGTGCGAAGCGTGCCGGATGAAAAGCGAGACCCGCCCTGACATTCTCGGCACAGTTCATGCCGTCGAGCACACGCACCAGCTGGAAGGTTCGCCCTAACCCCAGGCGCGCAATGCGATGCGTCGCCATCCCCGCAATGTCGTGCCCGGCGAAGTGGATCGCGCCGGAATCCGGACGCAGCACGCCCGAGACGAGATTGAGCGCGGTGGTCTTTCCTGATCCGTTTGGCCCCAGCAGCCCAACGATCTCGCCGGACCCAACCGTCATATCCAGCCCATTGACCGCAACAAGGCCGCCGAACGCCCGGACCAAGCCTTTGATGTCGAGAACGGTTGAGCCTGCGGCCGTCATGCCTTGGCCCCTTGCTCAACGCGCTGTGGCCGCCACTGCCGCCGGAAATTGTCCCACAGGCCGACGACGCCGGCAGGCAGCGCGTACACGATCAACAGGAAGATGACGCCCATGATCAGTGTCGAGGCGGTCGGAAACCGCGCCGCCAGGAACTCGAACAGCAAGGTCAGCGGAATGGCGCCGAGCGCCGGTCCCCAGAGCCGGTGCGCGCCGCCCAGCAGCGCCATGATCACGACTTCGAAGGAAATCGTGGCGTTGAAGGCGATCGACGGCTCGATGTAGGTCCAGCGCGGCGCCATGATCGCGCCGACCAGCGTCATGAACACGGCGCTGATCGTGAACAGCGTCACCTTGGCGACGGTGACGTTGATCCCGCAATGCTTGGCGACGGTTTCGTCCTCGCCGATGATGCGCAGCGCAAAACCGAGCCGCGAGCGCGCGATCAGCCAGCCGATCACGAACACCGCGACCGCCAGCACGAGAAGCTGCCAGTAGATGTCCTTCTGGGTGATGTCGACGAACACGTAACGGCCGAGCACGCGGGACTTGTTGACTTCGAACCAGATCACGAGCTGGCGAATGAGTTCGGCCAGCCCGAACGTGAAGATCACGAAATGCAGGCCGCTGAGCCGCAGCGTCGAAAGGCCCACGACAACGGCCATCACGGCGCCGATCGCGGTCGCGATCAGCAGCACCAGTGGCCAGGGCAGCAGCTCGCCGAGCACCGCCACCGTATAGGCCCCGACCCCGAAAAACGCTGTCGTCGCCAGCGAGACATAACGTGTCGGTCCGGAGAACAGGCCCCATGCGGTCGCCAGCACGGTGAATTGCAAAAGCCCGATCGCGAGTGCGAGGTAATAGGCATCGACGTACGTCGGCAGCAGCGCCAGCACGGCAAGACCAGCACAGGCCGCGAGCGCGGCGGCAAGGCGCATTGCGCTCATCGCTGTGCCCTCCCGAACAGGCCGGCGGGCTTGACCAGCAGCACGCCGAGGAACAGCGCGAAATTCACCGCCAGCGTCAGGCCCGGATCGACGAAGGTTGCGACCAGCGATTCACTCAAGCCCAGCGCCAGCCCGGCGACGAGACAGCCGAGCAGATTGCCGACGCCGCCCATGACAACCACGATCAGCGCCTTCATGGTGAAGATCACGCCCGATGAGGCGCTGAAGGTCAGGAACATGCTGATCAGGACGCCGGCCGCCGCCACCAGCGCGCCGCCAAGCGCGAAGGCAAACGCGGAAGTTCTGACCACATCGATCGCGACCAGCTGCGCGGCCATCGGATCGACCGCAACCGCGCGGATGGATGTGCCAAGCCGGGTGCGCGTCAGCGCCAGATACAGTGCAAGCCCGACCGCCACGGCCAGGCCGAACGCAATCAGCCGGTTCAAGGCGAGGATTTCGCCGAACAGGCTGACCGGGATCGCCAGGAAGGAGTAGCTGAAGTACGCGCCGCCGAACATCGACAGCATGATGCCCTGGACGATGAACATCATGCCGAAGGTCGCCAGGATGCTGTCGACTTCGAGCGCGCCCCGCGTCCTTGCCCGGCGCACCAGTGGCGTGAGCAGGACGCGGTACAGCAACAGGCTCACGCCGAAACCGGGGGGAATGACGAGCGCCAGTCCAAGCAACGGGTTCAATGCCCATCCCGTGAACAGCCAGTAGGAGGAAAAGGCTGCCGCGACGAGAAACTCGCCGTAGGACAGGTTCATGATCCGCGCCACGCCATATTGGAGCGTCAGCCCCATGGCGATCAGCGCGTACATGCCCCCGAGCATCAGGCCGGTGAAGATGGCGTTCGTCATTGCTCAGTGCCGTCTGGACCAATCGCCGATCACGGCGCCTTCCATGCCGGCTTCGGAATAACGGGCGTACGCGCGCCCTCATTGGTGGCCGGTGCGACGCCGTAGAATTCGCCGTCCTGCCACTGCCCGACCCACCAATATTTGGTCGGCAGGTTGTTCTCGAACTTGACCTTGCCGATGATGGTGTCGAAGGTCCCGGTCTGCAGATCCTTGATGACGGCCTCTCGGTCGATCTTGCCGACGCGTTCGATCGCCTGCTGCAGCATCTGGAGGCTGGCGTAGGTCACCGCACTGGCCCAGCGATCCGGCTCGGCGCCGTTCGCGGCTGACGCCTTGTGGCGCGCCAGATAATCCTTGATCGGAGCGCTGTCGCCGCTCCAGCCGCCGATCCCCATCACGCCCTGCGCATTGGCGCCGAACTTCTGCTTGAACAGCGGGAAAGCAGTACCGACGCCGGTGTAAAAGATCTTGGGATTGAAGCTGGCGATCCGCGCCTGTTCGGTGATCCCAAGCGTATCCGGCGGATAGCTGAACGCGATGAAGACATCCGGATTGAGCGCCTTGACCTCGTTGACGATCGGGCTGAGGTCCTGGGTGCCGACCGGATAGGTCTTGTCATAGGCCAGCTTGAAGTTCGCCTTGGCAAGCGCCGGACGCGCGGCGCCGGACAGGTCGATGCCAAAACCGTCGGCGACGCTGACCATGGCGACGGTGTCGCCGATCTTGCCTTCGGTGCGCAGCTTGACCAGCAGATCCACCAGCGTGTTGGCGGCGCCGGCGCTGGTGCCGAGCAGCCAGAAGCTGTTGGGCCAGCGTTTGGCCAGTTCAGGCGCGCGGTCGGTCACCGCTGTCGATGCGAGGTGCGGATAGCCGGCCTTGTTGAGGATCGGCCCGACCGCAAGATTGAGGCCGGTGCCCCAGGGCGGCAGGATGAAGTCGACCTTGTCCTGGGTGATCAACCGCTCGAGCGACCTCGCCGCTTCTTCGGCGCTGGAGCGATCGTCATATTGCACGATTTCGATCGGCACCCGCTTGTCGCCGAGTTTCAAGCCGCCCGCGGCGTTCACCTCCTTCACCCACATTTCGTAGTTCGGCAGCGTCGTCACCGCGGCGCCGCCGGCATTGGGGCCGGTGCGCGAAAGCGCGTAGCCGATCTTGACTGAGCTCTGTGCCAGCGCCGGCCCATCGGCTGCGAAAAGGGCCGCCCCGGTGACGGCGAGTAATCCCGCTGCGAAGCGGGTGACTGATGACCCCATGTTCTCCTCCCAGAGACTTTTGCGTCCATCGCCTTGGAGCGGCGTGCGACCCGATGCAGCCTATGGGAGCATTGTCAGCATAGAATTGGACGCATCCGGGGATTGATTGTATCCTTCCGTCAGAGGGTGCCCGCAACAAGCGGTAGATTGTCACGGTTGGAGTGAGCCATGCAGTTGGGTTCGGGGCTGGAAGCCTTAACGGAGAAGCCGATTCCGGCCCTCCATGCGGAGCGATTTTCCGCCAGCCTTGCGCCGGCAAAATGGGTCATTCGTCAGCGCGGACTTCGCCGTTCCCACCTCTTGGCGATCGAGGCGCGGCGTGGCGCCGTTGCGCTGCGCGGCACCCATGTGGCGTTCGAGGCGCCGGCACTGCTGTGGCTGCCGGCTGATCTCGAGGGCGATCTGCAGGTCGAAGCCGGCGCGCAAGGTTATCTGATCGCAATCTCCGAAGATTTTCTCACCAAGACCGTCGCTGGCAGCGCCGAGGCGCTTCACCTCCGCCGCACCATCGACCGGCTGGTGCTCTTGAAGGCGGGACAGGTCGGCGAAGCTTTCGATGCCGTGGTCCATGGCTGCGACGCGCTGGTGCGCGAACTGCATTCTCCCGGGCGCGGCACCGCGACGATGACGTCATCGCACGTGCTGCTGCTTTGCCTGCATCTGTGGCGCTCCGTCATCTCAGGCGAACCGCCCGACGAAGCCGCGCACCGAGGTGACGGCACCCGCCTGGTCGGAAATTTTCTCCAGATGGTCGAATTGCATTACCGCGATGGCTGGCAGGTCGCGCGTTATGCGGCCGCACTTGGCGTGACCGAGGACAAGCTGCACGCCCACTGCAAACGCGAGAAAGGCGTCAGCCCACGCGCCGTCGTGCATCTGCGACTGATCAAGGAAGCCTGCACGCGCCTGCAGCAGCTCGATCTTCCGGTCGAGCAGATCGGTTACGGTCTTGGATTTCGTGATCCCGGTTATTTCAGCCGGTTCTTTCGCAAGCACCAGGGCGTTTCGCCGGGCGTCTACCGGCGGCGTTCTCGACTGGAGCAGATGCGGCGCGGCGCGTCCTACGCGGCGTGGCCGTAGGACATGAAGATTAGAACGGGTGAACCGAGAGCGAGCTGAACACGATGGCCGCGATGAGCGCAAACGAGCCGTAGAGCGCGGCGGTATGGAATCCGGTTCCGGTCCGGCGGGACAGGGAACGTGCATAGAGGTGCAGGCGGGCTTCCGCCGATAGTTCGCGCATTGTCGATCTCCAACGCAGCATGGGATGCATATGGAATATCGTTCGCGGCAACTTGCAAGCGGGCGCGAAAAATAGTGATACGGCCCCTCCTGTGGACTCACTTTCCAGTGAAAAATTCTCTCGTCCCAATTCCGGTGAGAATTTTATTCGGGCCGATTTGAGCGAATTGGAACCCGCGGCGCTACGATTGTACCCTCATCAATAAACGTCCTGCTGGAACCTGCCTTTTTTCTTGAGTTCCGCAACGAACAAGACAGCTTCGTCGGTGGACCTTGCGCCGAACTGGGCGACGATATCGACCAGCGCGCGCTCGACGTCCTTGGCCATCCGCTTGGCGTCGCCGCAGATGTAGACGTTGGCGCCCTCGGCCAGCCACGTCCACACTTCGCGGCCGACTTCGCGCATGCGGTCCTGCACGTAGAACTTCTTGTTGCCGTCGCGCGACCACGCCAGCGACAGCCGCGTCAGAAGCCCCGACGTTTTCATCGCGTTGAGTTCGTCCTGGTAGAAGAAGTCGCAATCGCTGCGCTGATGGCCGAAGAACAGCCAGTTCTTGCCGGGCGCCCCGGTGGCGCGGCGATCATGCAGGAAGGCGCGGAACGGTGCGATGCCGGTACCCGGCCCGATCATGATGATCGGAATCTTTGGATCTTCCGGCAGCGCGAAGCCGTGGGCCTTCTGTACATAGACCTTGACCTCGTCGCCGGGCTGGATCCGTTCGGCGAGGAAAGTCGAGGCAAGGCCGAGCCGCCTGCGCTTGTTGATGACGTAGCGAACGCAGTCCACCGTCAGCGAGAGTTTTCCAGGCGTCGCATTGTGCGAGGAAGAGATCGAATAGAGTCGCGGCTGCAACGCTTCCAGCGCTTCGACGAAGGCTTCGGGATGCGGCCGCACGTTGGGAAACTTCTGCAGCACCGCCATCACGTCGAGCGTCGCGGCATCGCCATCGGGATCTTCACCCTGCGCCAGCGCCCTCGCCTTCTCGCGCTGCGTGCCGCCGGTGAGGTAGGAGATCAGTTCGAACAGCGAATCCGGCGCCGGTGCCAGCGAGACGTCGTCGAGCAACACCTCACGCAAGGTCTTGCCTCGGACTTTGGTGGTGTGCGAGGCGCCGAGCAAGGCAATGATCTGATCGACATTGCCGAGATCGTTGCGCGCGAAGATGCCGAAGGAATCGCCGACGACATAATCGAGGCCGCAGCCCGACAGGTCGAAGTCGATGTGCCAGGTTTCCTTTTCCGATTGGCCTTTGTTGAGCAGATAGCGCCCGAGAAATTTTGCCGGCGCGGGATTGTCGCGCGAGCGGCCGGGCTCTCCGACGACCGCAGGCGCTGCGGCGGCGGGTGCCGCAGCCGCCGATGGCGACGCCGCCGGCGCCTTGTCCAGTTCCTCATACAGCGATTTCAGCATCCGGGCGGTTTCCTTGCCGCCGGGGACGCAGAGATTGAGCCGCGCCTCGGTCTTGCCGGCGATCGCGTCCGAATAGTCGTTGCAATTGTAGCCGCACTGGCCGCAGTCCTGCTGCGCCATCGCCGCCATCATCCGCCGCCGCAGCGGGCGGCCCTCCGCCAGCTTCATGCGGTCCGCGATCGGCATGGTCTGGTCGTGCCACGGCGCGCCGTCATCGACATCGCCGCCGTCCATGACGGCAGCGCCCTGCTCAGCCGAGAGCGGCGTCGGCGCATCCGACAGCAGCCCGACAAAGAATCCGTTCAGCCACGAACGTTGCGCCTCGGAAAACGGCGCGCTGGAGGGAATGATCTCGATCTTGGGCGGCGGCGTGATCTGGTTCATGAGGACACCTCAGCGTCAGCCAGTTTGCGCAGCGTCTCGCCGTCGTGGCGGCGCGCAAATGTCAGGAAGGTTTCATCGGGCGAAGCACGATGCGCCAGATAGGCCTTCAGCAGCCGCTCGACATAGACAGGCACGTCCTCCGCCGTGACGTCGCGAAACACCTCCTGCCCGACATCGGCGTCCGGCCCGAAGCCGCCGCCCGTGAAAACGTGAAAACCATCGACCGTGTCGTCGGTATCGCCGACCGGGATGCGCGCGCCGATCATGCCGATATCGCTGATGTAATGCTGCGCGCAGGAATGATGGCAGCCGGTGAGATGGATGTTGATCGGCGTTTCGATCGCCACCCTCGGATCGCACCAATCCGCGATCCTGGCGGCCGTGCGCTTGGTGTCGGCAAGGCCGAATTTGCAGCCCGCGCGGCCGGTGCAGGCAATCAGGCCGGCGCGGAGTTCAGAGGTCCCGATCGCCAGCCCGATCGCCTCGATCGCGGCCGTAGCCAGCGCAATTTTGTCGTCGGGCACACCCGGAATCAGCAGGTTCTGCCAGACGGTCAGGCGAATATCGCCGTCGCCGAGATCCTGCGCGATCCTGGCGAGGCCGCGCATCTGCTCGCAGGTCACTTTGCCGAGCGGCAGTGCGACGCCGATCCAGTTCAAGCCCACCTGCTTCTGCTTGTGCACGCCGATATGGGCGGTGCGGTCGAATTTGGGCCGTGGCGCCAGCGCCTCCGCCGGCACGCGCGTAAAGGCGTCGCCGAGTTTCTCCTCGACCAGCACAAGGAATTTTTCCATCCCCATGCCGTCGATGACATATTTCAAACGCGCCTTGAGCCGGTTGGTGCGGTCGCCGAGATCGATGAAAACACGGACGATGGCATCCGACACCCTGGTCGCATCTGATGGCTTGACGATGATGCCGGTATCGGCGGCAAAATCCCGGTGGCCGGTGATGCCGCCGATGCCGAGCTTGAACCAGACACCGGGCTCGACGCCAAAACCGTCTTTCACTTCGACGGCGGAAAACGCGATGTCGTTGGTGTCTTCCAGCACTGCGATCTTGCCGGCGCCGTCGAAGGCGACGTTGAACTTGCGCGGCAGTCCCGTCAGCGAGCGGTCGTTGAGGACGTGATAGTGCCACTCGCGGGCGTATTCGCGGGTGTCGAGAATTTCCTGCGGATCGATCCCCGCCGTCGGCGTCCCCGTGACGTTGCGGATGTTGTCGGCGCCGGAGCCGCGCGAGCACAGGCCGAGGTCCTGAATGCCTTCGATGAGTGCCACGGCGTTCTTCGGCGGAATTTCGCGAACCTGCAAATTCGCCCGCGTGGTGACGTGGCAGAACGGGCCGCACAGCTGTTCGGCGAGGTCAGCCATGCCGGCGAACTGCCAGTGCTTCATGATGCCGTTCGGGATCCGCAGCCGGCACATGTAAGAGTCCTGCGCCGGTCCTACATAAAACAGGCCGTAATAGCGCCAGCGGAAATTGTCCGCCGGCGACGGCCTAGCATCGACCAGCGCCTGTTGCTTCAGCCGCGGATAGACATCGAACGGATGCTCCTCGCGCTTCCACTTTTCCTGCTCGACGAGCTTCTTGCCGGCGACGGTAACCCTGTCCTGCGCCTTGATGTGCGCCGCCTCAGGTCCGCTCGGCTCGGCATTTGCCTTGCCCGAACCGCCGCCGAGCCCGCGCCCGACCCGGCTGATCTGCAGGCCGGTGGTGAAGCCCTCGAGGTAGCGCTTCTGCTCGTCGGTAAAGTCGACTGTGAGCGTTTCCATTTTCATAGCGCGTGAGAAGCTCCTGCGGCCACGATCGGTGGCGTCAACGAATGGGTTTGACCGTTTGGAACTCGGCGCAGCCGCGGTGCCGGGCTTTTGCTCCTGTTCGGTCCGACCAGCTTCGTTGCTGCGGAAATCCATCTTGGACTTGGGCCGACCGACATCCGCGTCGGCTTGGCTGCACTGCAACATACAAGTTGCGTGCCAAACCGATTTGGTGAAAATTGTAAGAAATATCAAAGCGTTGGGAATTGGTCGATGAAACTCTGAAGCTAGCTTCACAGGTACTTGGAAGGCATTTGGCCTAACAATTAGGCATCAGTACCAGTGCCTAATTTTGCTTCATCCGAGTCGGGCTGTCACGGCTTCCAGCGGCCGATCTCGAACGCCGCGAGATGCCCGGCGATATCGTCGGGCGTGAAGGCGGGACCTGCAAAGGCGCCGACCGCATCCGAACCGCTGCCGGACTTGCCCGGCTGTCCCAAGGAATGTCCCACGGCCGCGTCATAGAGATCCGGCCTGAACACCCCCATGGCGGTCTTGAGCGCGTCCGGCCGCATCGCCGTCTGTCCCCAGCGCACCATCTGGGCATAGAGCCAGGCGGCCTGTGCGGGATCGGGCCGCGCGGCGCCCTCGCGTCCGACCAGCAGATAGCGGCTGCTTTCGCGGATCTTGCCGTCGGGGGAAATCTTCAACCGGCCATCCAGCGTCCGCAGGATCACTTCGGCATTGACGCCGATATATTCCGGCCTTGCGAGGATATGCGCAGCCTCGCTGCGATTGTCCGGCTGCTCGATGAATTGCGCGGCACGCGAGGCGGCCCGGATCAGGGCCGCCAGGACTTCCGGATTCTTGTCTGACCAGCTTTGCCTGACCGCGAGCACCTTTTCCGCGGCACGCACCAGGATGTCGGAGACGAAATGCAGGATGTGACCGACGCCGAGATCGACGGCCACCGAATTCCAGGGCGCGCCGACACAGAACGCATCGACATGGCCGTTGGCCAGGCTGTCCACCATGTAGGGCGGCGGCAGCACCACCAGGTGGACATCCTCGTCGGGATCGACCCCACCCGCCGCCATCCAGAACCGAAGCTGGTAGTTATGGGTCGAGAACGGAAACGTCATGCCGAACGTCAGCGGCTCCGCGCCGGCCTTGCGCCGTGCGGCGACCACCCGGGCCAGCGCCTGCGCCGTCACCAGCGGATTGCGCGGATCGCCGTCGATTTCGCCCATGATCGCCGCATGCAGCCCCGGCGAGATTGTAATCGCATTGCCGTTGAGCCCGAGATTGAACGGCGCCACGATCGGCACCTTGACGTGGCCGAGGCCGAGACTCGAGGCGATCGCAACCGGCGCCAGCAGATGCGCCGCGTCGAAATGGCCGATATTGAGCTTGTCGCGGACGTTGGACCACGACACTTCCCGCGTTAGCGTGACATCGAGCCCTTCGGCGGCAGCAAAGCCCTTGTCGACGGCAATGATCAGCGCAGAGGCGTCAACCAGCGGGATGAAGCCGATATGCAGCGGTGTCGTCATTTCAGCAGCTCCGACGCGGTCAGGATCGACTGCGCGATCTCGCCGATTTTCTTCTTTTCGCGCATCGCGGTCGACCGCATCAGCACGTAGGCCTCGTCTTCCGTGAGGCCCTTTACCTTCATCAGGATCCCCTTGGCGCGGTCGATGACCTTGCGTTCCTCCAGCGCGGATTTGGTTCGGTCGAGCTCGTCCTGCAGCTTGGAAAAGGCATTGAAGCGCGAGATGCAGAGGTCGAGGATCGGCTTGATCCGCTCCTTCTTCAGGCCGTCGACGATATAGGCAGAGACGCCGGCATCGACGGAAGCCTGGATCGAGGCGGCGTCGCTCTGGTCGACGAACATCGCGATCGGGCGGCGCACGGCGCGGCTGACCTGGAACATCGCCTCCAGCACGTCGCGGCTGGGGTTTTCCAGGTCGATCAGGATGACATCCGGGTCTTCCGAATAGATCCGCGCCAGCAGGCTCTGCATTTCGCTGATATGGACCACGCGGGTAAAGCCCGCCTCCCGCAGCCCCTCTTCGAGAATGGCCGCGCGGATCGGGCTTTCGTCGACAATGACGATTTTCGGTGACGACTCAGCGCTCATCGATCAACTCTTAACCCGGCGGGCCCATCCATAGCACGTCATGGTCCCGCGCAAAGCCTTGTAATTGTGGGCAATTGGGACTAGCTCGTGCTGATCAATCAGGCAGATAAGATATGCAACAGGCCGCAGCGCCCAAGATCAGCTTTGTTTCATTGGGATGCCCCAAGGCGCTGGTGGATTCCGAGCGCATTATCACGCGGCTGCGGGCCGAAGGCTATGAACTGGCGCGCAAGCATGACGGCGCCGACATCGTTATCGTTAATACCTGCGGGTTCCTGGACAGCGCCAAGCAGGAATCGCTCGGCGCCATCGGCGAGGCGATGGCGGAGAACGGCAAGGTCATCGTCACCGGCTGCATGGGTGCGGAACCCGAGCAGATCGAGGCCGCCTATCCGGGCGTGCTCTCGATCACGGGTCCGCAGCAATATGAGAGCGTGCTGGATGCGGTGCACCGGGCGCTGCCGCCGGTCCATAATCCGCATCTCGACCTGGTGCCGCCACAGGGCGTCAAGCTGACGCCGCGGCACTACGCCTACCTGAAGATTTCCGAAGGCTGCAACAATCGCTGCAGTTTCTGCATCATCCCGAAGCTGCGAGGCGACCTGGTGTCGCGTCCGGCGGGTGACGTGCTGCGCGAGGCAGAAAAACTGGTCGCCGCCGGCGTCAAGGAACTGCTTGTGATCTCGCAGGACACGTCGGCCTACGGCGTCGACATCAAGTATGCCGAGAGCCCGTGGCAGGACCGCAAGGTCCGCGCCAAATTCTTCGATCTCGCAAAAGAACTCGGCGAACTCGGCGCCTGGGTACGGCTGCAGTATGTCTACCCCTACCCGCATGTCGACGAAGTCATCGGCCTGATGACCGAGGGCAAAGTTTTGCCCTACCTCGACATTCCCTTCCAGCATGCGAGCCCGGAAGTGCTCAAGGCGATGAAGCGGCCGGCGGCGCAGGAAAAGACGCTGGCGCGGATCAAGAAATGGCGCGAGCAATGTCCCGAGCTGACGCTGCGCTCGACCTTCATCGTCGGCTTCCCCGGCGAGACCGATTCCGACTTTGCCTATTTGCTCGACTGGCTCGAGGAAGCCGAGATCGATCGCCTCGGCTGCTTCAAATATGAACCAGTCGCCGGCGCCTCCTCGAATGCGATCGGCAGTCCCGTGCCCGACGAGATCAAGCAGGAGCGCTGGAACGCGCTAATGGCGCGGCAGCAGAAGATTTCGGCGCGCCGGCTGAAGCGCAAGGTCGGCACGCGGCAGCAGATCATCATCGACGAGGTCGGCCCGACCGTCTCGAAAGGCCGCTCCAAGGCCGACGCGCCCGAAATCGATGGCGCGGTTTATGTTTCCAGCCGACGGCCGTTGCGTGTCGGCGAAATCGTCACCGCCAAGATCGAGCGCGCGGATCAATACGATCTGCACGGCAGCGTCGCGGGCTTCTGACCCTTCTGCTCAAGTCGACAGCCAGGCCGGCACCCATCGTTCAGGCCGGGGTGCGCGGACAAGGTCGGCTCGCGCTTCAGCAATTGCGACGGGAACGTCATTGATCCCCGGACGCGTCTCATAGTCGAACCGCGGCAGGATGCGGCCATCGGCCCCCATCGAAAACGACATCGAATACCAAAGGCCGAGATCCGGTTTCGCCCGCCACATGCAGTCGCGCAGACCGCGCAGCAACGGTTCAATCGCGATGGCTTCTTCGATCGGCTGGCGGCCGCGATCCAGCACGCGCACCTGATATTGCTGGCCCGCCATCGTGACCTCGAAAATCGTGCGATCCCACGGCGTCTTGCCAGGTGGCCGGCGCGCAACCAGCTGATCCGCTAGCTTCGTCATCGCCGGATGCGTTTCCCAAAACGCCTCGCGATCCCTGCACCATTTCTCCATCCATTGGCCGAAGTCCGGCAGCCCGGTCGGCGGCTCCGTCAAACTCCGGAGGTTCTTGACGCGCAGACGCTTGGCCAACCAATCGGCGAGTTCGTCCGTCTCATCCTCGGCATCTTCGTGCGGGGTGAAGTCGGTCCACACCACATCTTCCTCAAATCGCTGGATTGCGATCTTGGCCAGCAAACCCTCGAGCGAAGCTGCGATGATTTCGTATTGGCCTTCGGAGCCCAGCACCACGATCGGCGCATTCGCAGCGCTGGTGCCGGCCCCGTACCAGGCGCCGACGACCGAGCCTTCCGGCAACCGCGCAAACAGCGCGAACTGGTCGCGCAGCGGGCTGCCGTCGACGATCGGCGCATTATCGGAAAAGTCCCCGACAAGTTCGTAGCAGCCGACATTGCCCCAATCACGCCCCTTGAGCCAGCCCGCGAAATCAATCAGCAATTGCGGGACCTCGATGCCGGGCGGAAATGCCCGGCGGATGCTGTCGATGTCGATGGGATAGGAATAGTCGTCGGACACTGGGATGACCTTGCGCGGTTGATGGGCGTGCCTTGGTCGGCTGCATCATAGAGCCGGTTCAATTGCGAAGCCTGGAATGTGAACCAAGCCGGACCTTCCAGTCACAAAGGGAGACAATTTTCGGATTGGCAGCGCGAGATCGATGATGGCGAGCTTTAACAAGACAGAGATTGGCTTTGGCGCCGTAAAGGCCATGGTGTGTCTGGCGGCCTTGCTCACGGCTATGCCGGCTTTCGCGAAGCCATCGTCTCCCGCGGCGAAGGCCCGAGCCTCGTGCTTCAACGGTGGTAAGGGCACTCCTGACCAGATCATCGCCGGCTGCACCGGCGTGATCGCGGCGAAGGGTACGAAGCCAAAGGACCTTGCTGGTGCCTACCTCAATCGTGGCGCCAACTACCTCGCCAAGAACGACATCGACCGGGCCATTGCCGATTTCAGCGAACTGATCCGGCGCAATCCAAAACTCGGCGGCGCTTACACCAACCGTGGCGAAGCCTGGCGCCGCAAGGGTGAGGTCGTCAAGGCCATTGCCGATCTCGACCGCGCCGTCACACTCAATCCGCTCGATTCATTCGCGTGGTTCAACCGTGGGATTACCTATAGCGACAAGGGAGAGCCCGAAAAGGCGATCGCCAACTATGATCTGGCGATCCGGATAAAATCGGACGACGCATGGTACTACAATAATCGCGGCAACTCCCATGGCGACATCAACCAGAACGACCGCGCGATGGCCGACTATGATCGCGCGATCAAGCTCGACCCGCAATTCGCGCTCGCCTATTTCAACCGCGGCACCTTCTATCGCAAGAGCGGCGACGAAGCCCGCGCGCTAGCCGACCTGAACACCTCGATCCGGCTCGATCCCAACTACGCCGCCGCCTACGGCAACCGGGCGCGTCTGTTCAGGGACAAGGGCGACATCGAACGCGCGCTGGCTGATTTCGATCAATCGCTGCGGCTGGCGCCGAGCGAATATCGCGACGCCTATGCCCGCGGCAACGTTCATTTCGACCGTCGCGATTACTCGCGGGCCCTGTCCGACTACGACCAGGCGCTCAAGTGGAATTCGAGATACGCCTCCGCGCTCAATGCGCGCTGCCTGACACGGGCCATTGTCGGCCGGCCACAGGAAGGGCTTGCGGACTGCGAAGAGTCGCTCAAGCACAGGCCCGGCGATGCGCATACGCTCGACAGCCGCGCCTTCTGCCATCTCAAGCTTGGCCAACTCGATGCGGCGATCGAGGGTTTCACCGTTGCGCTCGACGTCAATCCGAGGCTGGCGAACTCACTGTACGGCCGTGGCATCGCCAAGCGGAAAAAGGGCGATGAGGCCGGTGCAGAGATCGACATGGCCGCTGCCAGGGCGATCAATGCCGATATTTCAGATGAATTCCGCAGCTATGGGATCGAATGATGATGCCCCTCCCCGCTTGACACGGCCGGCCATTCGGCTGTATGGGGCTGCGCCATGACATTGAACCGGACCAACCGCCGCGCAGCTTTCCGTCGTCGCTCTTGCGACGATGATGGGCTGCGCCATGTCCGACGACACCGCTGATCAACTAAATTCAGCAACGTTTTCGAGAAGGCCGCACCCGAAAAGTGCGGCCTTCTTGCGTTTAGGCCTGCCCTTCACCCAAACCCAACGAGGAGTTCGACATGACCAACGCTGCCCAACCGTTCGATGCCCTGATGAACATCACCGCACGGCCGTCCGCCGTCTTCGTCAAGGGCGAAGGCGCCTATCTGTGGGACGACAGCGGCAAGCGCTATCTCGATTTCATGCAGGGCTGGGCGGTCAATTGCCTCGGCCATTCGCCTGCCATCATCGCCGACGCGATTGCCGCGCAGGCAAAACTGCTGCTGACGCCGAGTCCGGCGTTCTTCAACGAGCCCAGCCTCAAGCTCGCCAATGCGCTGGTCGCCAACAGCTGCTTCGACCAGGTGTTCTTTGCGAATTCGGGGGCGGAAGCCAACGAGGGCGCCATCAAGCTCGCGCGTAAATTTGGCACGCTGTACAAGGGCGGCGCGCACGAGATCATCACCTTCGTCGGCGGCTTCCACGGCCGCACGCTCGCCACCATGTCGGCGTCGGGCAAGAAGGCTTTCGAGCCGCTGTTCGAGCCCAAGGTCACCGGATTTCCAAAGGCGCAGCTCAACGATCTCGATTCCGTCAAGCGGCTGATCTCGGGCAAGACCGTTGCCGTCATGCTGGAGCCGATGCAGGGCGAAGCCGGCGTGTGGCCGGCGACCGATCAATTCCTCAGGGAGTTGCGGGCGCTGACCCAGGAGCGCGGGCTGCTGCTGATCGTCGACGAGATTCAGACAGGCATGGGCCGGTCGGGAAAACTGTTCCACTACGAGCATGCCGGGATCGAGCCTGACATCATGACGCTCGGCAAAGGCATCGGCGGCGGCGTGCCGCTCGCAGCATTGCTGGCGACCGACTATGCGTCCTGTTTCGAGCATGGCGACCAGGGCGGCACCTTCAACGGCAACCCGCTGATGTGCGCCGCCGGCCTTGCGGTGCTCGAACACGTCGCAACATCAGGCTTCCTGAAGTCGGTGGCGGACACTGGTCTGTTTCTGGAAAGCGAATTGCAGAAACTGTCGGCGCGCCACGGTCTCGGCAACGTGCGCGGCCGGGGACTGCTGCTGGCGCTCGACCTCAAACTGCCGATCGGCGCCGCGATCGTCGCGCAGGCATTTGCGGATGGCGTGCTGCTCAACTCGCCGCAGCCGGACGCGCTGCGGTTCATGCCGGCGCTCAACGTCACGCGCGAGGAAATCTCGATGATGATCGATTGCCTGGATACGGTGCTGACCCAGATGGGAGCGGCGCGGATGGTGGCGTAGCTCTATCGTCGTCCCGGCCTTGAGCCGGGACCCATACGCCGCGGCCGTTGTAATCGCAGGCGGTCTCTATCGCCTTTCTTCCATCGATGGATCACGCGGTATGGGTCCCCCGATGTGCAATTGCACATCTGAGCTCAAGGCCGGACGACACCTATCACGGCCGCAAAATAATCGCACCCGTCGTCGCCCTGCCCTCCAGGTCGGTGTGCGCCTTCGCCACGTCCTTCAGCGCATAAGCGTGGTTGATCGGAACGTGCAGTTTGCCGTTGATGACGGCGGCGAACAACGTGTCGGCGCCCTCCAGCAGGTCGCGGCGGGTGCTGACGTAATCGTTGAGTTTTGGCCGCGTCGCAAACAGCGAACCGTGGTTATTGAGCTCGGCGAGCGCGAACGGAGGCACCGGGCCCGACGCATTGCCGAAGCTGACGAACAGGCCGCGCGGTCGCAGGCACGACAGCGAGCCCGGGAATGTGGTCTTGCCGACGCCGTCATAGACGACGTCGCACAGTCCGTTGCGGCTGATCTGTTTGACCCGCGCGACAAAGTCCTCCTCGTTGTAGAGGATGACGTGGTCGCAGCCATTGGCAAGCGCGAGGTCGGCTTTCGCCTTGGTGCCGACGGTGCCGATCACATGCGCACCGAGCGCCTTCGCCCATTGGCAGGCCAACAGGCCGATGCCGCCGGCGGCCGCGTGGATCAGCACGCGATGGCCGGGCTCGACCTTGAAGGTCTTGTGCAGGAGGTACCAGACCGTCAGGCCCTTGAGCATCAGCACCGCGCCCTGCTCGTAGGTGATGTGGTCGGGCAGCTTGACCAGCTTGTCCGCCGGGATCACGCGTTCAGAGGCGTAGCCGCCGAGATTGAAATAATAGGCGACGCGGTCGCCGGGATGGAAGTTGGTGACACCAGGACCGACCGCTACCACTTCGCCCGCGGCCTCATTGCCGGGGATGAATGGCAGCCCCGCCGCCTTGTAGAGACCGGTGCGGAAATACACGTCAATGAAGTTCAGGCCGACGGCGTGCTGGCGCATGCGGACCTCGCCCGGTCCCGGCGCCGGCACGTCGACGCTCTCATACACCAGGGCTTCCGGACCCCCTACCTTGTGCACGCGCACGGCCTTGACCATCACCTTTTCTCCCTCGGTATCGGCTTCAAGCGCCCCGGCTCGTGGCGGAGCGAAAGCCATCAAGGCCGTAATGTCAACTCGCGGGGGCCTAAACCCGTTGTTTGACGACTTTTTTGCGATTGCGCCGGGCCAGCACGTTGAACAATTCGACCGCGGCAGCGAACACGATGGCGAAATAGATGTAGCCGCGCGGGATGTGGAATTTGAATCCGTCCGCCACCAGCGCCACGCCGATCAGCACCAGGAACGCCAGCGCCAGCATCTTGGTGGTCGGGTGATCGGCCACGAACTTCGAAACCGGGCCCGACGAGACGTACATGATGAAGCAGGCGATCACGACGGCGGCGACCATGATCTCGATATCCTCGGCCATGCCGATCGCGGTGATGATCGAATCCAGCGAGAACACCATGTCGACGACGATGATCTGCATGATCACCCAGAAGAATACGCTCGCGTTCGGCTTGGCCTCGGGCTCGGCCTCGCGCGCCTCCACTTCGGCGTGAATTTCATGCGTCGCCTTCGCGATCAGGAACATGCCGCCGCCGATCAGGATGATGTCGCGCCAGGACAGCGTCACGCTTTTCACGATCAGTACAGGTTCCGTCAGGCCGATCAGCCACACCAGCACGCTGAGCAACATGATGCGGAACACCAGCGCCAGCAGCAAGCCGATCTGGCGCGCGCGATTGGCCTGCTCCGGCGGAAGCCTTGAGACGATCACCGACAGGAAGATGACGTTGTCGATTCCGAGGACGATTTCGAGCGTGGTCAACGTCAGCAACGCCACCCACGCTTCCGGGCTGGTCAGTAATTCCATCATGCCTTGAACGATTTCAGTTTGCGGATCACGGCATCGCTGCCGGCGACGTAGATGGCGATTGCGCAGAGACCGACGGTGATGGGAATGCCCACAGCGAAGTCGCAGGCAAGGGTGTAGGCCGCAAGCACGGCCCATGCGGCCAGCAACCACAGGGTCAGCCAGCGCAGACGCACGACGCGGATCGGATGCAGCACGTGGAATGGCGCGAACGTCAGCGCGATCAGGAGCGCTACGCCAAGCGTGGCAAGCGCCGGCGATGGATGCAGCAGAAACAGATAGAATGCCGCGACGTTCCACACCGCCGGAAAGCCGCGGAAATGGTTGTCCGCTGCCTTCATGCGGCGGTCGGCAAAATAGAGCGCGCTGGAGGTCATGATGCCGATGCCGAGCAGCGGCGCCGCCAGCGGCAACAGCAAGCCGCTCGCGGTGATGGCGTAGGCCGGAACGAACACGTAAGTGACGAAATCGACAACGAGGTCGAGCACCTCCCCCGACCAGTTCGGCTGCAGCCGCACCACGTCGAATTTGCGCGCGAGCGGACCGTCGATGGCGTCGATGATGAGCGCGACGCCAAGCCAGCCGAACATGGCGGCCCAGTGCTCGCGCACCGCTTCCAACATCGCAATCAGGCCGATGCCCGCCCCAAGCGCCGTGAAGACGTGGACGCCGAATGCGGCCGTCCGCATTCGCGTCGTCGCGGGAGATGCTTTTGGTTCTTGTGTCTGGTCCATTGCTCCGGCAGTGCTTACAGGAATCGCCCCGTTTTGCATATCGGCGCTTGCGGCCTTCCGCCGCGCGAAGCGGTGGAAACATTTAGGGAGGTCAATGACTTGAAAATGCCGCCGCGAATGTCGATTGTTCCAATATGAACGATGCATCGCCAATTTATGACGCCGTTGTGATCGGCGGCGGACCGGCGGGACTGACCGCCGCCATCGCGCTGGCTGAGACCGGTGCCAGGACCGCCTTGCTCGCCCGCCGCGCCGCCTATGCCGACAACCGCACCACAGCGCTGCTGGGCGCCTCCACCGATCTGCTCGAACGTCTGGATGTCTGGCGCCGCTGCCGGGATCAGGCCGCAGCCTTGCGGACCATGCGGCTCGTCGACGACACCGGCCGCCTGATCCGGGCGCCGGAAGTGCGGTTTTCGTCGCAGGAAATCGGCCTCGACCAATTCGGCTACAATATCGACAACCGGACGCTGATGGCTTCCCTGGAAGAGCGCGCCGCCGAATTGTCCGGCCTGACGCGATTTGACGATGAGGCCGCAGCGGTCGATCCGCAGGATGCGATGGCTGCCATCCATACCCGTGCGGGCGGCCCGCTGTCGGCGCGGCTGGTGATCGGCGCCGACGGGCGGCAGTCCCTGTCGCGCGAGGCCGCCGGCATCGACGTCAAGCGCCGCGACCTGCACCAGTCGGCATTGACCTTCAACATCAGCCATTCAAGGCCGCACAAGAATATCTCCACCGAGTTTCATACCCCGCACGGGCCGTGCGTGTTCGTGCCCCTGCCCGGCAACCGCAGCAGCGTGGTGTGGGTTTCCGCCGCAAGGGAAGCTGAGCGGCTGAAGGCGCTCGGCGACGACGAACTGTCCAGCGCCGCGGAAAAGCAATCGCACTTCATTCTCGGCAGCGTGCGGGTCGAGCCAGGGCGCAACCTGTTTCCGCTCTCGATCGAAAGTCCAAAGCAGTTCGCCAGCCATCGCGTGGCGCTGGTCGGCGAATCCGCCCATGTGTTGCCGCCGATCGGCGCGCAGGGTCTCAACATGGGATTGCGCGATGCCGCCGACATCGCCGATATCGCAGGCCACGCGATCTCGATCGGCGAGGATCCGGGCGCGCCGCAAGTGCTGGCGCGCTATCAATCCGCCCGCCGTTCCGATGTTGCCAGCCGGATGTTTGCCATCGACCTCGCCAACCGCTCGCTGCTCAGCGATTTCCTCCCCGTGCAGTCGCTGCGCGCGTTGGGGCTGCACCTGATCGGCTCGTTCGGTCCGCTGCGGCGGCTCGCCATGCGCGAGGGCCTCGCGCCGACATGGAAGCGCGTGGGCTAGGGCGTGAACCCGACTGTAGGCGCCCTGGCGATCTTTACGGCAGCCCCAGCCTTCCGCTCTGGATGAACCACATCACGCTGGTCAGCGTGACGACGGAGGCGAAGGTGCCGATCAGGACGGCGACTGACGCCGGCTCGATCCAGGTGTTGTTCTGCCGCGCGATCACGAACACGTTGAGCGCCGGCGGCAGTGACGCCATCAGAACCGCGGTGGCTGCCCAGGGCTGTGCGAACGGCCCGAACAGCAGCATCAGACCGAACACGATCAGCGGATGGATCAGGAGCTTGACCGCGATCACGCCGGGCACTTCCCAGGGCACGCGATCGAACGGGCGCAACGCGACGGTGACGCCCAGCACGAACAATGCCGTCGGCGCCGCGGCGTTCTGCAAAAACACCAGCGTGTTGTCGATCGCGACGGGGGGACGATAATGCAGTGCCGCGGCGAGCGCGCCGGCGCCGGCCGACATGATCAGCGGGTTGAGCACGATCTGCCGCACCACGATGCCGAGCGTGTGCAACAGCGAGCGATGCTCGCGATCGGTGAACGCGATCAGGATCGGTACGATCGAAAACAGGAAAATGCTGTCGCAACAAAAAATCAGCGCGGTCGGCGCGGCCGCCTTGGTGCCGAGCACGGCGAGCGCCAGCCCCGGACCCATATAGCCGATATTGCCATAGGCGCCGGCCAGCCCGGCCAGGGTTGCCTTGCGCAGCGAAAGATCGCCGATGACTCGGCCAGTCACCACGGCAACGACGAAGGCGATCACGGTCCCGAGCGTGGTCGCGATCAGGAATGGCGGGTTGTTGAGTTCCGAAAACGGCGTCTTGGCCATGATGCCGAACATCAGGGCCGGCAGCGAGACGTAGAGCAGGAAGAAATTCATCCAGGCCAGCCCCGCCTCCGGCAGCCCCCTGGTCTTGCCGCAGGCAAAGCCGATGAAGATCACCCCGAAATAGGGAATCGCCAGATTGAGGATATCGGCCATGCAATGGGGGTCTTTTTGTCAGCGTTTCGTCAATGTTTTCTTGGGGCTAGCGCCGGATGTGCCGGCCGGACTTGAGAGTTAATGCAACCTTTTGCCCCTAGCATCGGCCACAATCATGGTCTATTCGACGAGGTATGATCAAAGCGCGCACCGCCAAATTCCAGATCGGTCAGATCGTCCGTCACCGGGTGTTTTCATTCCGGGGCGTGATTTTCGACATCGATCCGGAATTCAACAATACCGAGGAATGGTGGTTGTCGATCCCTGAGAACGTTCGGCCGCACAAGGATCAGCCGTTCTATCATCTGCTGGCGGAGAATTCGGACTCCGAATACGTCGCCTATGTCTCCGAGCAGAATCTGCTGCCCGACGATTCCGGCGAACCGATCCGGCATTCGCAGGTCGCCGAGATCTTCGTCAAGGACAAGTCCGGCGGCTATCGTCCGCGCAATCCCTCTTTGAACTAGTCCACCTCACGTGTAGCCCGGATGGAGCGCAGCGAAATCCGGGTTCTCTGAACGAAAAAGGCGCCCGGTCCCGGGCGCCTTTTTGTTGGTTGATAAAGCGGCGTTACTTCGCCGCCGGATTGGCATTGCCCGGCGCGCCGCCAGCGGGCGGGTTGGCCTCGAGCTTCTTGCGCGCTTCTTCAGCCCGCTTCTGCAGTTCTTCCTGCAACTTCTGCTGGGTCTTTTCGAATTCCTTGGGGTCGGTCGGCGGCCCGTCATAGGCCTTGGCGAATTCGGCCAGCGGCAGCGGCAGCGTCAGCGGCGCGCCGTTGGAGTTGATCGCCTGGACCACCAGATTCTGGCCCTTCTTCAGGTTGGCCAGCAGTTCCGGGCTCACTTCGTAGTCCGACATGCAACCATTCTGGAAGCAGATCACATAGGGGCTCTGCGCCGGGGGATTGGCATCGACGATGACGCGGGTGCCGTGCACGAGCTGCATGCCGAGCGGCAGCGTCACGCGCAGGATCTTCTTCGGCTCGCCTTCCGGCTCGATGATGACGGCCGCGATGACCGGCTGGCCGGACTCGATGCGCCCGTCCTTACCGGTGAAGCAGACCTGCTTGGCACCGGCGTCCTGCCCCTTGAGGCAGAATTTGGTCCAGGGCGCATAGATCAGCTGGACCTGCTGGTCCTGCGACTGACCGCCTGCCGGGGGAGCACCGGCAGCCGCTGGCGGGGCCGGCTGGCCGTTCGGGGCCGCGGGCGCTTGAGCCTTCGGAGCGGCTTTCGGGGCAGCCTTGGGAGCGGCCTTCGGGGCCTCCTTGGGCGCGCCGGGGGCCGGAGCCGGGGTCTGGGCCTGCGCACCTGCGACGAGCAACGTCGCGGACAATGCCGTCGCCGCCAACAAGGCGGCAACCCGCCCATGCGGCCGGACGGCCAAAATACGGAAATTCATTGCGGAAAACCCTTTCTGAACGGGAGCGCCCGAAACCGCTGCAGGCACCGACACCTAGCCGTTTGGGCGGCTGTCTCCTAGTCAATTGAGGCGGATACGTGACAGGCGTCACCGCCTAGTCAATTGCACGCCTTCAATACAGCGGCGGACGAAAAGATCAATGCCGACAGGCATCTTTGACCGCGGTCTCGGTGGGACGCCGAGGCCTGTGGTCAAGGCCTATGGTAAAGCTCACTGGTGTGTGACCCCGAATCAAATCCGCGCGTGCAGATGTTAGTCTTTGGACGTATCCGGCCTGGTATTCTCGCCAGCGTTGTGCTCGCGCTCGGCCTGTTGCCGCTGGCCCTCGCGGGCAAGGCCCGCGCCGGTGAAAGCCATGCGATCTCCATGCATGGCGCGCCGGCCCTGCCGGCCGATTTTGCCCACATGCCCTACGCCAATCCGGATGCGCCGAAGGGCGGCCGGCTGGTCTGGGGTCTGCTTGGCACCTTCGACAGCCTCAATCCGTTCATCGTCCGGGGCCTCGCCCTGCAGCAGATCAGGGGCTTTGTCGTCGAGAGCCTGATGAGCCGCGGCAACGACGAGGCCTTCACGCTCTACGGACTGCTCGCCAGGAGCGTCGAGACCGACGACATCAGGAGCTATGTCACGTTCCATCTCGATCCCCGGGCACGGTTCTCGGATGGCAAGCCGGTAACGGCCGACGACGTGCTGTTTTCCTGGGCGCTGCTGCGCGACCGCGGCCGCCCCAACCACCGCCAGTATTACGCCAAGGTCGCCAAGGCCGAAGCGCCCGACCCGCTCACCGTCAGGTTCGATTTCGGCGGCGCGCCCGACCGCGAACTGCCGTTGATCCTCGGCCTGATGCCGGTATTGCCGCGCCATGCGGTCGATCCCGAAACCTTTGAAGAAACCACGATGACGGGACCGGTCGGCTCCGGTCCCTATCGGGTCACTGCGGTGCGCCCCGGCGCCAGCGTCACGCTGACGCGCAATCCCGACTATTGGGGCCGTGACCTGCCGGCGAACCGGGGCCTGTGGAACTTCGACGAGATCCGGTTCGATTACTACCGCGAGTCCAACGGCCAGTTCGAAGCCTTCAAGCGCGGGCTCTATGATTTCCGCAATGAGGCCGAGCCGCTGCGCTGGCACGACGGCTATGATTTTCCGGCCGCCCGCAGCGGCGAGCTGATCCGCGACACCATCAAGCCGGGGATGCCGCAGCCGTCGGAGTATTTGGTGTTCAACACCCGCCGTCCGCTGTTTTCCGACGTCCGCGTGCGGCGCGCGCTGACGCTGCTGTTCGATTTCGAATGGATCAACCGCAACTACTTCTTCGGCCTCTATACGCGTGCCGGAGGCTTCTTCGCCGGGTCGGAATTGTCAGCCTATGGCCGCGCCGCCGATCAACGCGAGCGCGAACTGTTGAAACCGTACCTCGCGCATATTCCGCCTGACATTCTCGACGGCAGCTTCCGCCTGCCCGTGACAGACGGTTCGGGCCGCGACCGCGCGGCGCTGCGGGCTGCCCTCGCTCTGCTGTCCGAGGCCGGCTACGTGCTCGACGGCACCGTGCTGCGCCAGCGCGCGACCAAAGCACCCCTCAGCTTCGAGATCCTGGTCACCACGCGCGATCAGGAGCGGATCGCGCTGGCCTACGCCAGAGACCTCAAACGCGCCGGCATCGAGGCCAGCGTGCGCGCGGTCGATCCGGTGCAATTCGACCAGCGCCGGCTCGGCTACGAGTTCGACATGCTGCAGAACCGCTGGGACCAGTCGCTGTCACCCGGCAATGAGCAGTCGTTCTATTGGGGCAGCCAAGCCGCCGATATATCAGGCACAAGGAACTACATGGGCGCAAAGGATCCGGCGATCGACGCCCTGATCGCGGCACTGCTGGAGGCCCGCGAGCGGCCGGAATTCGTCTCGGCGGTGCGGGCGCTGGACCGCACCCTGATGTCGGGGTTCTACGCTATCCCGTTGTTTAACGTCGCCGAGCAATGGATCGCGCGATGGAATCGGGTAGAACGGCCTTCAACCATCGCCTTGACGGGGTACCTGCCCGAAACGTGGTGGCACAGACCGGACGCGCAAACCAAATGACGCAAGCCATCGAAGTGACGCCGTGACCCAGCCAGCCGCTTCGCCCACGCTCGATACGTTGTTCAAGCGGTCGTTGGCACGGCAGCCGGATGCGACGGCGCTGGTCGATCCGCCCAACAAGCAGCGCGTCACCGGGCAGACGCCGAAGCGCCTCACCTATGCGCAGGCCGACCGCGCCATTTCCGCGCTGGCTGCACATTTCATCGAATCCGGATTGCCCGCCAACTCCGTCATCGCGGTCCAGCTGCCGAACACCATCGAATTCGCGCTGACAATTCTGGCTGCCTATCGCGCTGGCCTCGTGGTCGCCGTGCTGCCCTTGCTGTGGCGGCAGGCGGAACTGACCATGGCGCTCAACCGCAGCGCGGCGCGGGCGATCGTCACCACCAGCAAGGTCGACGGCATCGTCTATTCGGATCTGGCCATGAATGCCGCGGCCGAAGCGTTTTCAATCCGCCATGTGTGCGGCTTCGGCACCGATCTGCCGGAAGGCATGGCCTCGCTCGACAATGCGATCCTGCGGGAATCGACTACTGCGCGCGCGGTGATCCAGGATGGCCGCAAGGCGGCGCTGATCTCGTTCGATCTGACCTCGGACGGTTTCCGGCCCGTCCCGCGCGCCCATCTCGGCCTGATTGCCGGCGGACTCTCGGTTTCGCTCGAAAGCGACGTGCCACAGGGCGCAACGATCCTGTCGGCGTTTTCACCGATGTCGTTTGCCGGCCTCGCATCGACGCTGACGGTGTGGCTGCTGTCGGGCGGAACGCTGGTGTTGCACCATCCGTTCGACGAAGAGGTGCTGGAGCAGCAGGTCAACGAGTATGCCTGCGACACGCTGATTGCCCCGGCCCAGCTGGCGCTGCGGCTGGACGAACTCGACCTCGCGGGCAGCCTGCCCTCCCTGCGCAACGTCATCGGCTTGTGGCGCGCGCCGGAACAGGTGTTGTCGAGCGCGTCCTGGTCGGCCCAGCAGGCAACCCTGACCGATGTCTACCTGTTCGGCGAAGTCGGTTTGTTCGGGGCGCGCCGGATTGCGGAGGACGGTTCGCCGGCCTTGATCAAACCAGGACCGCACGGCGCGCCGCGCGAACTGCCGGGCTCCTCGATCGCGGGCGACATCCTGCTGACGCCGCGGGGCACCCTGGGACTGCGCGGACCGATGATCCCGGTCGCGGCCTATGCGCCGCCGCCGCCCCCCAGCGACTCGCTGATCGCAGCCGCGCCGCGCGATTACGTCGACACCGATTATTCCGCGCGGCTCGACCGCTCGACCGGCGCGATCAACATCACCGCGCCCCCCTCCGGCATCATGGCCGTTGGCGGCTACCGGTTCCTGGCGCAGGACCTGCAGGAATGGGCCCGGCGGCTCGGACAAGGCGCGCTGCTCACGGCACTGCCGGATCGCCTTAGCGGCCATCGGCTCGCCGGCCGGGCCCAGGACAACGCGCGCGCCCGCGACGCGCTGACGGAACTTGGGCTTAACCCGTTGATGGTCGAAGCGTTTCGCGACCGGGCCAATTCCACCTGAGCGCAATCTCGCGGCTTGCGTTGACGCCACATTAAGCCCGGCAAACTAGGATCGCGCACTCATAATGGCGCGCTTGATCCGAGTTGTCAGATGTCCCAGCAAGGCCCGATCCTCGTCGTATCGACCGCAAGGCGGCCGTCGTTTGCCGCAACGCTCGATGTCGCAAAGCTGTTTCCGGTCATCGAGGCCGAATGGGCAGACGCAGGTCGCGCGGTCGAACAGCTGCAGCCGGCCGCGGTATTGGCCGCGACGTCCGACGTCGATCAGGCCACGCTTGCCGCACTCGCCGCGCCGATCGCGGCCCATCAACCTTATCTGCCGCTGATCGCGGTCGATCCGCAGGGAACGTTGCCCGAAAACGCCGTACCGTTTTTCCAGAGCCAGGGAGATTCCAGCCGCCTCGTCGCGCGCCTGCGCGCGGCGCTGCGCATCCGCTCGCTGCACGCGACCGTGATGCGCCGGCTGGTACCGGCCACCCGGATCGCGCTGTCGGACATCGATACCTTCCGAGATGCTACCGTGCTGCTGGTCGGCCGCGGCGGCGCCTACCCCACACTGTCGGTCTCGCTTGGCGAACAAACCGGCGTGGTCGGCGCGCTGAGCATCGAGGCTGCGGCGAAGCATCTCAATGCACGCGACATCGACGGCATCGTGCTCAGCGAAGGCTTTAGCCCGCGCGTGGTCGATGCGTTCCTGACCGTGCTGGCGGAAGACGCCCGCTTCCGCCATCTGCCTGTGGTGGTGACGTCAGGCGATCTATTGCCTGCCTATGAATTGCCGAACCTCGAAATCCTCTCGGGCGAGCCCGCACAAATGGTGGCGACCGCGCTGCCGCTGATCCGCCAGCATGCCTTCGAAGCGCATTTGAGCCGGACCCTGCGCTCGATCGACGCCGAGGGTTTGATCGACGCCCGCACCGGCCTGCTCACACCGACCGCCTTCGAACGCGACTTCGCCAGCGCGGTCTATCAGACCCAGCAACGCGGCGGCGGCCTGTCGGTCGCGCGCTTCGCCTTCGACCCCGCCCACCCCCGCGCCCAGTTCGACGGCGCGCGCATCATCAGCCGGCTGATGCGGCAGATGGATTTTGGCGCCGTTTGCGATGACGGATCGGTCGTGGTCGCCTTCGCCGAAACCGACCTCAAGACCGCGCATACGATCGCGCGGCGGCTGTCCAGCGTCATGCGCCACACCAGCCACGGCAAGCGCGACACCCGCGCAGAACCAACCGTGACGGTCGCGACACTGGAGTCGAAGGATTCCGCGAAGGCGCTGCTCGCCCGCCTCGGCGAAGAGGCCCATCGCGCCGCGTCCTGAATGTTCCGTCCAATCGTCCATGAACCCGCAGGGCCGCTGGAGCGACACAGGTTCGATGTGCTCGCCGCCTAAACCGACGGGCGCGGGCGCTTTGCGCCCACCGTCGAGGAAGCGGCAATGTTGACGAATAACATGGGGCTAACCTGGAAAGCTTCTGGGATCGCGTTGTTTGCGATGGCCCTTGCGCTCGTGGGAGGGCTGTCGCTGTTCAATAAGGCAAACCTCGACACGAAGCCAACCGCCGCCGTCGAACCTGCCATCGCCACCGCGACCAACTGCGCTGAATTCGAGGCGAAGGCCCGTAAGCTGTTCGACCAGGGCGGCGACACCGCGACGCTGAGTGGCACATTCGCGTCCGGCGACCACGTGCACCTGGCGATCGATTTCATCGGCGTCAGCTATTCCTGGGAATCGACCGGCGTGTTGGGAATAATGCCGAACGTCAGCGGCTCCCGCTGGTACAGCTGGCTTAAGTACACCGCGCACCGCAAGGCCACATACTCGCCCGAGCACACGCTCATATCATCCGTGTCCAACGGGAAGATCAGCGGATTGGCCAGGTTGGAGGTGAAGTTCGATGTAGCCACCGCTGGAGATGGCGCGATAACAATCAAGAAGACCAGCGGGCTGTCCATATCGCCGACGGTCGTGATCGCGAGCTGCAAAGCCTCGAATGAGGCGCCCCCGATTGCACGGGGATTGTCGAGCTGATGCGGCTCGACAAAGAAGTGCAGCGCGCCGGGTCGTAGCCGTCCGATCCCGTCATTGCGAGCGTAGCGAAGCAATCCATCTCGCAGCATGCCGACACATGGATTGCTTCGCTACGCTCGCAATGACGGGGATGGTTCGGAGCCCTACGCCGCCTTCTTGTTCTCCGCGAGATTGGCGAGCTGCCGCAAAATCTCGGTCGTGCCCATCAGCCGTTCTTCCGGCGTCTTCCATACCTGCAGGAACACCACCTTCATGTCGGGCCGCACCTTGGCGGCCTGGCCGTGCTGGCGGATGAAGAACACCAGCCGGTCCGGCTGCGCGAACTTGTTGTCGCGGAAGCTGATGACGGCGCCCTTTGGCCCGGCATCGACCTTCTCGACATTGGCCCTTCGGCAATAGGCCTTGATCGCGGCGACCTTGAACAGATAGCGCACCTCGTCCGGCAGCACGCCGAAACGGTCGCGCATCTCGGCGGCGAAATTGTCGATCTCCTCGTCGGTCTCGAGATCGGCGAGCCGGCGGTACAGCGACAGCCGCACCGCGAGGTCGTTGACGTAGTCCTCCGGGATCAGCACGGGCATGCCGATGGTGATCTGCGGCGACCAGCGGTCGGCCGCCGGCTCGACCACACCGGCCTTGAGGTTGAGGATCGCCTCTTCCAGCATCGATTGATAAAGCTCGAAGCCGACTTCCTTGATGTGGCCGGATTGCTCCTCGCCGAGCAGATTGCCGGCGCCTCTGATATCGAGGTCGTGCGATGCGAGCTGGAAGCCCGCGCCCAGCGTTTCCAGCGATTGCAGCACCTTGAGCCGCCGTTCGGCTTGGGCTGTGATCTTCTGCTGCGCCGGCAGCGTGAACAGCGCATAGGCGCGCAGTTTCGAGCGCCCCACCCGGCCGCGCAGCTGATAGAGCTGCGCGAGGCCGAACATGTCGGCGCGGTGCACGATCAGCGTATTGGCCGAGGGAATGTCGAGCCCGGATTCGACGATCGTGGTCGAGAGCAGGACGTCGTATTTGCCGTCGTAGAACGCCGACATGATGTCTTCGATCACGGTCGGCGGCATCTGGCCATGGGCGACAGCGACTTTCATCTCCGGCACGGTCTTGTCGAGGAAGTCCTTTACGCTCGCGAGATCCTCGATACGCGGCACCACATAAAACGCCTGCCCGCCGCGGTAGCGTTCGCGCAGCAGCGCCTCGCGGATCATCAGGGGGTCATGCGGCGCCACGAAGGTGCGTACCGCGAGGCGATCGACCGGCGGCGACGCAATGATCGAGAGGTCGCGCACGCCGGTCAGCGCCAGTTGCAGCGTGCGGGGAATCGGCGTCGCACTCAACGTCAGCACATGGACCTGCGCGCGCAATTGCTTCAGCCGCTCCTTGTGGCTGACGCCAAAGTGTTGCTCCTCGTCGACGATCAGGAGGCCGAGATCCCTGAACTTGATCGCCTTGCCGAGCAGCGCATGGGTGCCGACGACGATGTCGACATTGCCTTCCGACAGCCCCTTCTTGACCTGCGTCAGTTCCTTCGGCGCGACCAGCCGCGAGGCTTGCGCGACATTGACGGGGAAGCCACGAAAACGTTCGGTAAAGGTCTTGTTGTGCTGCCGCGCCAGCAGCGTAGTCGGCACCACCACAGCGACCTGCTTGCCGTCGAGCGCGACCGCAAAGGCAGCGCGCAGCGCCACCTCGGTCTTGCCGAAGCCGACGTCACCGCAGATCAGCCGGTCCATCGGCCGGCCGCTTTCGAGATCTTTCAGCGTGGACGTGATGGCGCCGAGCTGGTCCTCGGTCTCTTCATAGGGGAAGCGCGCGCAGAACTCGTCATAGACATGGGCCTGCACCGGCATTTTCGGCGCTTCGTGCAGATGGCGCTCGGCCGCGATCTTGATCAGTTCGCCCGCGATCTCGCGGATGCGGTTCTTGAGTTTTGCCTTTCGCGCCTGCCAGCCGCCGCCGCCCAGACGATCAAGTTCGACATTGGCGTGGTCGGAGCCGTAGCGCGACAGCAGCTCGATGTTTTCGACGGGAAGGAACAGCTTTGTCTCGGCGGCGTAATGCAGCTCGAGGCAGTCATGCGGCGCGCCGGACACTTCCAGCGTCTGCAGCCCGATGAACCGGCCAATGCCGTGCTCGACATGCACCACGAGGTCGCCGGCGGCGAGGCTCGTGACCTCCGAGATGAAATTGTCGAGCTTGCGGCTCGCCTTGCGCGGCCGCACCAGGCGGTCGCCGAGAATGTCCTGTTCGCTGATGACGGCGACGTCGTCGGTCTCGAAACCGGATTCCATGCCGACCACCGCCAGCATGGCCTCGTTGCGCGGGGTCGCCTGCACCGTGCGCCAGGTGTTGACGCTGGTGAGGTTGTTAAGCTTGTGGTCGCGCAACATGCTGCCCATGCGGTCGCGCGAGCCTTCGCTCCACAGCGTGATCACCACCTTCTTGCGCTGCGCCTGCAGCGCCAGCACATGGGCGACAACGGCTTCGAACACGTTGACGGAGCTATCGGCGCGCTCCGGCGTGAAGTTGCGCCCCTGCCGCGCGCCGGCATCGAACACGTCGGAGCCGTGCTCGGGCACCGCGAACGGCGTCAGCCGCGCCAGCGCGGCCTCTTCAAGGCGGGTCGCCCATTCCGCTTCGCTCAGATAGAGCCGGTCCGGCGGCAACGGTTTGTAGATCGCGCCACCACCGGGATGCTCCAGTGCCTCGCGCCTTGCTTCATAATAGTCCGCGATCTGCTTGAAACGTTCTCGCGCAGCGTCCTCGCCCTGCGGTTCGATCGCGACCGGCGCGCCGTCGAGATAGTCGAACAGCGTGTCCATCCGTTCCTGGAACAGCGGCAGCCAGTGTTCCATGCCGGGATGGCGGCGGCCTTCGCTGACGGCTTCATACAGCAGATCGTCGCGCTGCGGCGCGCCGAAGGTCGCGACATACCCCATGCGAAAGCGACGGATGGTCTCGGTGACCAGCTGGAATTCCGAGACCGGCACCAGGTCGAGCGCGCGCATGTCGAGCAGCGTGCGCTGGGTCTCGGCGTCGAACGTGCGGATCGATTCCAGACTGTCGCCGAAGAAGTCGAACCGCACCGGCTGGTCGAGCCCGGCCGGAAACAGATCGAGGATGCCGCCGCGCACGGCGTATTCGCCGGGCTCGCGCACGGTCGAGGAGCGGTTGTAGCCATTATGCTCCAGCCAGGCGACGATGGAGTCCATCGGCACGACATGGCCGGGCGCCACCGACAGCGCCTGCGCCGCGACAACCTCGCGCGCCGGAACACGCTGAACGATGGCGTTGACCGTGGTCAGCACGATCAGTGGCTTGTCGCTGCCTTGAAGCCGCGACAACCGCGCCAGCGTGGTCAGGCGCTGGGCCAAGACGCCGCCATGCGGCGATACCCGGTCATAGGGTTGGCAGTCCCAGGCCGGAAACTGCATCATAGGCAAATCGGGCGCGAAAAACTCCAGCGCCCGTGCCAATTGCTGCATGCGAGGGCCGTCGCGGCACACCACCGCAAGGCTCACCGCCGGTGGTTTCGGCTTGGCGGCGACCGCGCGTGCGAGGTCAGCAACGACCAGGCCTTCCGCGCCCTCGGCGACATTCGCAAAGGTCAGCGCCCGGCCGGGGGCCAATAGCGAGGCGGGCGATTTGACTGGAGACTTCATGCGTCGTGGTCCACGGCGCGACGCGCCTTGATGCGATCGAACAGCGCACTGGCGAACTCGGGATCGAGCGGCTTTTCGCCGGTCAGCGCGGCATAGAGATCGGGATCGGGCACCTCGAGCAGCCGTTCCAGTTCGGCCATATCGCCATCAGACAGATCAGCGATCTCGGCATCGGCAAAGCGCCCGAGAATGAGATCCATCTCACGGGTGCCGCGATGCCAGCAGCGAAACAAAAGCCGCTTGCGGCGGTCATCGAGCCCACCGCTCGATCGTGTCGAACCCGTCATTGTCCCATTCCCATCCGAACGCCAAAAGCCCGGACGTGCCGGGCGGAGTTGATATAGCCATGGAAGCGGCGAATGTCAGTAGCGTTTCCGGCACAAATCCAAGAGGTCGCGGCGGACTTGCAGCTTTTGCGTTTCGCCGGTATGTGATCTGCGCGATCGGTGGCCGATTTTGGTTCGATCAACAGGGAGAAGGCTCGATGACGTTGATGTCTCGCCACCCCGTCGAGGGCATCGCCTAAGGGCGCGTGCGTTAGCCGCGCCGCTTGGGAAATCACGCGCTTAAGTCAGCGAACGCTGTGCTGTGCGCGTCGACGATTCCAAATCTTCTGAAAGCTTTTTAAATGGGCACTTCTCCCAAGATGGACGGCCGTGCGCCGATCCATGTCTTCGCCTCGTCCAAATCCTGGATCGAGGGCAATGCCACGCTTCAACTCGAACAGGTCGCTGGCCTAGCCGGCGTCCGGGCGGTCGCCGCCATGCCGGATCTGCATCCCGGCAAATATGGTCCTGTCGGCTGCGCCATTCTGACCGACCGGATTCATCCGCAGCTGGTCGGCTCCGACATCGGCTGCGGCATGGGGCTGTTTGCGCTCGATATCGCGGCGCGCAAGCTGCGGTTCGACCAACTGGCCGACCGCTTGAGCTCCCTCGATCACCCCTGGGATGGCGATGTCGCCGGTGTACTGGTCGATGCCGGCCTTGACGCCACGATGTTCGATGCTTCGCTCGGCAGCATCGGCGGCGGCAACCATTTCTGCGAGATCCAGGCGATCGAGGAAATCCTCATCCCCGGAGACGGCCGCGCAGGCGGGACTGGACCGGGATCAGGCCTATGTGCTGGTTCATTCCGGCTCGCGGGGTCTTGGTTACTCGATCCTGGAGCGCGTCCTGTCGAACGGTCAAGCATCGCTTGATCCCGCGAGCGATGAGGGCAAGTCCTACATGGATGCGCATGATCACGCCGTGCGATGGGCCAAGCTCAACCGTCGCATCATCGCCGAGCGGGCCGCAGCGGCGGCGCGTGCGGACCTGCGTCCTGTCAACGATCTGGCCCACAACATGGTCGAGCGTCAGGGCTCTGTCGGTGGCGAGGTCATGGCGCTGCACCGGAAAGGCGCGGCGGCTTCCGATCGCGGGCTGGTGCCGGTGCCGGGATCGCGCGGGACGCTGTCCTATCTGGTGGAGCCGCTGGCTCCGATGCGAACCGAGGCGCTCGCCTCGCTCGCGCATGGTGCGGGCCGCAAATACGACCGGGCATCCATGCACGGCCGCGTGCGGGGCAAGAAATCCGACGTGGCACGGCTGGAGCGCAATCCGTACGGCGGCATCGTCGTCTGCGGGGATCGCGGCCTGCTCGTGGAAGAGGCGCCGGAGGCCTACAAGAGCATCGATCGCGTCATCGCCGATCTCGTCGAGTTCGGCCTGGCGCGCGTGGTGGCGACGTTCCGGCCGCTGGTGACGTTCAAGAAGGCGCAATCCAGCGTCGCAGCGAGCAGCAGCAAGCGCGAAAAATCCTGGAAGGAGGATCGCCGATGATCCGGCTTCTCCTGACCAGCGGACGCGGTCCGGCAGAATGCCGGATCGCGCTCGCAAAGACTGTTGCGGCCCTCACCGCCGAAGCGACCGCACTCGGCCTTGATATCGATTGCGTGAATGGACCGAATCCGGACGGGCATGGTCCGGCGTCGGCGATAACGGTGATCCACGGCGACGCCGCCGCGGCCTTTGCACGGCCATGGATCGGTTCGATCCAGTGGGTGGCGCCAAGCCCGCTCCGGCCACATCACAAGCGCAAAAACTGGTTCATTGGCGTTTTCGAACTTCCGGCGCCGCCCGAAGCGCCGACAGCGCCGGCCGCGCACGACGTTCGCTTTGAAGCCTTCCGGGCCGGCGGCCCCGGCGGTCAGCACCAGAACAAGACCGAGAGCGCCGTGCGTGCGACCCACATTGCAAGCGGCCTGTCCGTCGTGGCGCGCGAGGAACGCTCGCAGCATCGGAACAAGGCGCTGGCATTGGAGCGGATTGCGACACTGATCAGGCTGCAGGGCGAACTGGAAGCGATCACCGCGCGGAATGACGCCCATGCCGCACATGATCGCCTCGAGCGCGGCAGCCCGGTCAAGCGGTTCAAGGGCGCCGCGTTTCAGGCATCGTAGGTTCTGCGGCACGAAAAAAGCCGTGGACGTTCGCTACAAAGCCGGGCATTCCCGGCCGAAACGGACTTAGCTTCCTCAATGCGCCCTCCTTTGCTCAATCCGCTGTTTGCTCCGGTCACGACGCTTCCTGGCGTCGGGCCGAAGCAGGACAAATTGCTGCGCTATCTGCTCGGCCGCAGCGAGACGCCGCGGCTGGTCGATCTGCTGCTGCATCTGCCGGCCAGCGTGATCGATCGCCGGGCGCGGCCAAAGATCCGCGAGGCCGTGCAGGGAACCGTGGTGACGCTCGAAGTCACCGTCGATCGCCACCGGCCGCCACCGCCGCGCAATTCGCGCGCGCCCTACCTCGTCTACGCCAGCGACGACACCGGCGACGTGGTGTTGACGTTCTTCCGCGCCAAGCCCGGCTATGTCGAAAAGCTGCTTCCCGTAGGCGAGAAGCGCTACGTCTCCGGCACGTTGCAGATGTACGACGGGATTCCCCAGATCGTGCACCCCACCAACATCGTGGATGAAGCGGCCTTTGCGAAACTGACCGGCATCGATCCGGTCTATCCGCTGACCGAAGGCCTCGCGCTCGGCTCGCTGCGCCGCGCGGTCGCCCAGGCACTGCAAAAACTCCCCGAACTGCCCGAGTGGATCAGCCCGGAAGTGATCCGCCGCTGCCACTTCCCGCCCATCCGGGAAGCGTTCGCGAGAGTCCATATTCCGGTCGAGCTCACGGACATCCTTCCCGATGGCCCGTTCTGGTCGCGGCTCGCCTTCGACGAACTTTTGGCGGGTCAACTGGCGCTGGCGCTGGTGCGGGCGCAATTGCGCCGGCCGGCCGGCGACCGCCACGCCGGTGACGGCCATCTGCGCAGCAGGATCATCGATGCGCTGCCTTACGCGCTGACGGCGTCACAGCGCGACGCGGTCGCCGCCATCACCGGGGATCTGCGACAGCCGGTGCGGATGCTGCGGTTGCTGCAGGGCGACGTCGGATCCGGCAAGACGGTGGTGGCGCTGCTGGCGGCCGCAGCCGTGACCGAGGCCGGCAAGCAGGCGGCACTGATGGCGCCGACCGAAATTTTGGCGCGCCAGCACATCAAGACCATCACGCCGCTGGCCGAACGCGCCGGCATGCGCGTGGCGATCCTCACCGGGCGCGAAAAGGGCAAGGAGCGACGGGAAATCCTGGCCCAGCTGGAAGCCGGCGAGATCGATTTTCTGGTCGGCACCCACGCGCTGATCCAGGACGATGTGATCTTCAAATCGCTGGCGCTCGCCGTGGTCGATGAACAGCATCGTTTTGGTGTGCGCGAACGGCTGGCGCTGACCAACAAGGGCGATGCCGTCGATGTGCTGGTGCTGAGCGCGACGCCGATCCCGCGCACGCTGGTGCTGACCTATTTCGGCGACATGGACGTCTCGGAACTGCGCGAGAAGCCCGCCGGCCGGCAGCCGATCGACACCCGCACCGTTCCCAACAGCCGGCTCGATGAAGTGGTCGACGGCGTCGGCCGTGCGCTCAAGGCCGGCAAGCTGGTCTACTGGATCTGTCCGCTGGTGGAAGAGTCCGAGGCCGAAGGCATCGAGCACCTCACCAACGCCACCGAGCGGTTCGAGCGCCTGCAGCAGCGATTTGGTGACCGCGTCGGGCTCGTCCACGGCCAGATGAAGGGCACGGAAAAGGACCGCGTAATGGCGCAGTTCGCCGCCCACGAAATCGGCCTCCTGGTCGCCACCACCGTGGTCGAAGTCGGCGTCGACGTTCCCGCCGCGTCGATCATGGTGATCGAGAACGCCGAACGCTTTGGCCTCGCCCAATTGCATCAATTGCGCGGCCGCATCGGGCGCGGTTCGGAGGCGTCCACCTGCCTGTTGCTCTACAAGGAGCCGCTCAACGAGATGTCGACCGCCCGGCTGAAAGTGATCCGCGGAACGTCAGACGGATTCCGGATCGCCGAGGAAGATCTGAAACTGCGCGGTGAAGGCGATGTGCTCGGCATCCGGCAAAGCGGCCTGCCCGGCTACCGCATCGCCCGCTCCGAAGTCCACGGCCAGCTCATCACCCAAGCCCGCGACGAGGCGCTGCGGATCATGAAGGACAATCCGAAACTCAAGGGCGACCGCGGCGAAGCGCTGCGCTGTTTGCTGTATTTGTACGAGCGGGATGAAGCGATTCCGCTGATCGGGGCTGGGTGACACTCGATCAGCCGTCATTGCGAGCGCAGCGAAGCAATCCATCGCGCGGCATAACGGATAGGTGGATTGCTTCGTCGCAAGGGCTCCTCGCAATGACGTGGAGGAGGGATCGGAGATGATGGATGAAACAACCCTGCGTCTACCTCGTCGCAAGTAAGCGACACGGCACGCTCTACACGGGCGTCCTCAAACCTGCCAAAACGCGCCTTCGAGCATCACGAGGGACTGGTGAAGGGCTTCTCGGCAAAATACGGCTGCAAAATTCTGGTTTGGTACGAACTGCATGAAACCATGATCGATGCGATCACCCGGGAAAAGCAGATCAAAGCCGGCAGTCGCGCGAAGAAATTGGCGCTGATTGAAGAATTGAATCCCGAATGGAAAGACCTCTACGAGACGCTGATTTGAGCCCGCGCTCACTCCCCGTCATTTCGAGCGCAGCGAAGCAATCCATCGCGCGGCATAACGGATAGATGGATTGCTTCGTCGCAAGGGCTCCTCGCAATGACGTGGAGAGAGACGGTGCCCTACTCCACCTTCGCTGGCTGCAGCGTGACCGCGTTGGCGGCACGCGCTGCTTGCGCGGCCTGCGCCGTCGCAGCCAGTGCCGCGATCTTCTTCTGCGGATCGGAGCCCGGCTGCACCACGCCGCAGGACATGATCAGGGTCGCGGCGTCTTCGGCGCTCATTTCGATTTCGAGGATCTTGCTCCTCGGCACATAGAAGAAGAACCCCGTGGTCGGGTTCGGGGCGCACGGCAGGAACACCGAAATGTGCTCGTCATTGCTGGGAAGGCGACTGGAAATCTCCACGCTCGGCGATTGCGAAATCAGCACGATCGACCACATGCCGGGCGAGGGAAACTCGACCAGGCCGACGCGGCGGAAGCTCGATCCCTTCCCCGAGAACAAGGTCTCGAATACCTGCTTGACGCCGCGATAGATCGCGCGCACCGCCGGAATGCGGCCGAGCAGCCTTTCGCCGAGGTCGACCAGCGTTCGCCCGATCAGGTTGGCGGTCAGGAAGCCGAGCAGCGTCAGCGCCACCACGGCGATGACCAGCCCGGAACCCGGCAGGCCGAACGGCAGGTAGGTTTCCGGCCGGTAGGCAATCGGCACGAACGGCCGCACCAGGCCGTCGACCCAGGTGACGAACCACCAGGTCAGATAAAAGGTAATTGCGATCGGTCCGGCGACCACCAGGCCGGTGAGGAAGTAGTTGCGGAAACGGGCCATCAGGCCGGTATGGACGACTTCCGGCGGGATTTCGGCCGGGGTGGACGGTGGCAAATCTTGGGGATTCATTGCGGTTCCAGGTCGCGGGGGCAGCCGGTCTTGTTCCAGCTAAGCCATCCTAGCAGGTTTTTGAAGGCCCGAGATGCCGGCAAGCACACCCCTGCGGCTATTCGACCGTGACCGATTTGGCCAGATTTCGCGGCTGATCGACGTCGGTGCCCATCACCACGGCGGTATGATAGGCCAAAAGCTGCACCGGAACGGCATAGACCATGGACGAAAAGGTCGCGGCCATGTCGGGCAGCACGATGGTGACCAGGGATTCGATGGTCGCCTCCGCAGCCCCCTTGGCGTCCGTCATCAGGATGATGTTGCCACCGCGGGCGGCGACCTCCTGCATGTTGGAGACGGTCTTTTCGAACACCCGGTCATGCGGCGCGATCACCACGACCGGCATGTTCTCGTCGATCAGCGCGATCGGACCGTGCTTGAGCTCGCCGGCGGCATAGCCCTCGGCGTGGATGTAGGAGATTTCCTTCAGCTTCAGCGCGCCTTCCAGCGCCAGGGGATAGCTGGTGCCGCGGCCGAGATAGAGCACGTCGCGGCATTTGGCGATGTCGCGCGCCAGCTTTTCGATCTGCAGTTCGGTCGTCAGCGCCTCGGCCATCAGGCGGGGAACTTCGACGAGGCCGTGGACCAGCTTGGTCTCGTCCTCGTCGGACAATTCGCCGCGCGCCTTGCCGGCGGCAACGGCCAGCGCGGCCAGCACCATCAGCTGGCAGGTGAACGCCTTGGTCGAGGCGACGCCGATCTCGGGCCCCGCCAGCGTCTGCAGCACGGTTTCGCTCTCGCGGGCGATCGTCGAGGTCGGCACGTTCACCACCGAGAGCGTGTGGACGCCTTGCGACTTGGCATAGCGCAGCGCCGCCAGCGTGTCGGCGGTCTCGCCGGATTGCGAGATGAAGATCGCCAGATCGCCCTTGCGCAGCGGCGCCTCGCGGTAACGGAATTCCGAGGCGACATCGACCTCGACCGGCACGCGGGCGAGCCGCTCGAACCAGTATTTGGCGATATGGCCGGCATAGCTCGCGGTGCCGCAGGCGACGATCGCGATGCGTTGCACACCCCTGAAATCGAACGGCAGTGTCACCGGCAGCATCACCCGGTCGGTTGCCATGTCGACGTAACGCGCCAGCGTATGGCCGACCACTTCGGGCTGCTCGTGGATTTCCTTGGCCATGAAGTGGCGGTAGTTCGCCTTGTCGACCAGCGAACTCGACGCCGTGTGCCTGATCGCGTCGCGATGAACGATCGCATTGTCCTTGTCGTAGATGGTGGCGCCCTTGCGCGTCAGCACCACCCAGTCGCCGTCCTCGAGATAGCTGACGGTATTGGTCAGCGGCCCGAGCGCAATCGCGTCCGACCCCAGATACATTTCGCCGTCGCCGTGACCGATCGCCAGCGGCGGGCCGTTGCGGGCGCCGATCATCAAATCATTGTCGCCGGCGAAGATGAAGCCGAGCGCGAACGCGCCGCGCAGCTGTGACAGCGCCGCCTTCACCGCTTCCACGGGACCGATGCCCTGGCCGAGCAGATTGTCGACCAGATGCAGCACGATCTCGGTATCGGTTTCGGTCTTGAAGACCGCGCCCTTTTTCTCCAGCGCCTCGCGGAGTTCGCGGAAATTCTCGATGATGCCGTTATGGACCACGGCGACGCGTTCGGTCGCGTGCGGGTGCGCGTTGTTCTCGGTCGGCCGGCCGTGGGTGGCCCAGCGGGTATGCCCGATCCCGGTATGGCCGGCGAGCGGTTCGGCCTCCAGCCGTTTTTCGAGGTTTTTCAGTTTGCCCTCGGCGCGGCGCCGCGCCAGATGGTCGCCTTCCAGCGTGGCGACGCCGGCCGAATCATAGCCGCGATATTCCAGGCGTTTGAGCGAATCCACCAACTGCTCCGCGACCGGAGCGCGTCCGAGAATGCCGACAATGCCGCACATGCGGTTTAATATCCCCAAATCGTCGAAAATTTGCCGAAGCAACGCCACGTTCCCTTAACGGGAAACGCGGCTACCCACCTACTCAATAATTATTGCGGATTGAGACAGTCTTAAGCGGAAAGCTTAACGTTTGCCATTGGTAAGCGGCGTCCAATGGACTTAGGCGAACCCGGCGCGGAGGGCAATGTCCAGCCCTGCCCGCCGCCTCACCACGCGTAGCGCACCACGCCCTTGCCGGCGTAGCTTTCGGTCACGTTGGAGAACTCGCCCTCGAAGGAGCCGGCGATCGACCAGCCGTTGATCCACTTCATCTCGGCCGAGCCGGTCACCAGCGCTGCATCCGCGGCCTGCCGCGCGCCGTTGACGACGAAGGATGCACCCGGCAGCGTCTGGAACGTGGCGCCGATCGAGCGGTCCGGATTGAAGTCATGCGCCCAGGCCGCGCGGCCGCGCAGCGTGAAGACGCCGTTCTGCACGGCGTATGATTTGTCGGTGCGCAGGCCGAGTTCGCTGCGGGTGCTGGTGACACTCTTGGCGTTGTACGCGAGCGCAAAGGTGTTGGCGCCGACGATCGCCTGCTCGGCGTAAGCTGGCAGTTCGAACGTCGTGAACTGTCCGGCCGCGTACGGCGTCCAGCCAAAACCGTGCGACACGAAGCGATAGCCGCCTTCAACGCGGCCCGACCAGGCGTTGGCGTTGAACTGTGCGCGCAGGCGGTCGATGCCGGCGACCGTCACGGTGCGATCGGTGGTGACATCCTGCCAGCCATAGGCCAGCGCGCCGGTGATATAGGCCGGGCCGATAGTATGCCGGATGAATGCACCGGCCTGGAATAGGTCGGATCGGCCGGAGCCAAATCCATTGACGCTGAAATTGGTGCCGCCGCCGGCCAATGCAAAACCGGCTATCGTGTTCGGCGAGAGGCGATAGTCGGCGCCGACGGCACCAGCAGCGAGGCTGCTACGCGTGTTGTTCGACCCAAGCACCGTATTGCCGTCCGTCGTCTGCGACCCGCCAAAGCCTGCCGCCCACACGCTCCAGCGTTGTTCGAAACTCGGCGCGATCAGCGGCGCCTTGGTGTAGATCGCCGCCAGCGCATCGTTCGGTTTGCGCTTGGCGGCATAAGCGAGGCTCTCCTCCGCATATGCATTCGGATTGCCACCGCCGCTGATCGGATTGCCACGGCCGGCGATGAACGGATCGGTCATCACCCCCATGAACTGGTTCATCGCATTGAACGTGGTCTGCTGCGAACCGGTGGCGGTCTCGCCGGAGATCTGTGTCAGCCCGAACGGTGTCAATCCGCCGAACACGATCGGAATGCCACCTGTGGTGTTGAAGAAATTGACGATGGCGTTGCCGACGTTCTGCTGATTGACATTGAGCCCCGTGCCCGGCGGCGGCACGAAATTGAGCGCGAGGTTGAGATACGCATTGTTGGCGTCGAAACTCAGGCTCGAGTTGAATCCGCCGGGCAGATTGGTGTTGACCGGACCACTGAACGTACCGTTCACGCCGCCCGCCGCGTTGAGGATGGTGTACTGTTTGGCGACGTAAGTGCCCGCCGCAAAATTCGCGTTCACCGTCGCGCCGCCGAGCGTCGCCGCGCCGGTGACGTTGACGCGATCGGCGTTGGACGGCGAGACCTCGACCAGATAGCTCGATGCCGCCGTAAGCACGAGGCTGCCCTGCACGGTCAAAAGCCCGATCGAATTGCCCGGCGCGAGCGTGCCGCCATTGATCGTCGTGTTGCCGACGGTGCCGTTGCCGCCGAGCGTTGCGCCGGCGTTCACCGTGGTCATCGCCGACGACGAGATCGAACCGTTCACCGCAAGCAGGCCTGCGTTGACGGTCGTGTTGCCGGTGTAGGTGTTGTTGCCGGTAAGGTTGAGCGCGCCGGCCCCGTCCTTCTGCAGCGCGCCGCTACCTGAGACAACGCCGTCGAACTGGACCGCGTCCGAGCGGTTGAAGGCGAGCGTGCCGCTGTTCGCGACGTCGCCGAGGATCGAGCCGGTGGTGCCGCCGGCGCCGAGCTGCAGGGTGGCACCGGTCTGAATCGTCGTGCCGCCGGCATAGGTGTTGGTGCCGGAGAGGACGAGCAGACCCGTGCTGCCGCCGACGGTGTTCGGCGTTGCGACGGTGAGGCCTCCGGCGCCGGTGATCGCCCCGCTCGACTGGCCGCCGCCGGCCAGCAGCGAGGGACCGCTGATGATCACGGTGCCGGCCGACTGAAGATTGGCGACACGCGAGGTACCGAGAATTCCTGGAGACGCGAAATCGATCGTCGCACCGGCGGCGATGTTCGTGGCGGTTGCGTTACCCGCGAAGAAACCGAGCGTGCCGCTGGTACCGCGCAACGTGCCGCCCAGAACATCCACCGTGAAGGCTGGCGCGCCGCCGAATCCGGCGCCAACGTTCGACCAGACCACCGTGCCGGTGCCGCCTGCCTCGCCGAATTGGATCCCGGCCGCGCCGGCGTTCGCGGAAAAGAAGCCCGTGAGGGTCAAGGTCTGGCCATTGGCCGCACTGATGCGTGAAGCTCCGCCGCCGTTCACGGTTATCTGGTTTGTGAGCGAGCCGGTGACAGTCGACCGCAAGGCGCCGGCGTCGAAGCGCACATTGTTCGTCCCGAGCGCAGCGGCGTCCCCGATCTCGACCGTGCCGGACGTGATCGTGGTGCCGCCGGTGAAGGTGTTGGCATTATTCAGAATAACGGTGCCGGAACCCGCGATGGTCAATGCGCCGGCTCCAGCGACCAGGCCGTCGACTGTTAGATGCGCTGCGGAGCTCGCAGTGGTGATCACCGTATTGGAATTCAGTTGCAGTGTTGTGGTGGAAAAAAGTCCACTGTGATATTGCTGGTCTGAACATTGATCGCCGCCGACCCTGCACTGACCTGCATGATCAACGTCCCCACTTGAAAGCCATAGCCGCTGTTGGCGATGGAACTATCGAGGTTCAGCGTACCGACCGTGAACGGACCACCGTTCAGACCAACGCCGACGCTGGTGAAAGGACTGACCGCGTTGAACGTCGCAGTTGCGTCGATCGCATCGGGAACGCTGGCGGGCGTCCAGTTGGCCGCGACGCTCCAGTCTCCGGTGCCATTCCAGGTCTGTGCAGCGGCTCGGTCGGTGAGCGCCACATTGGTCAGCACGGCGGCTGCCGCGCTGAACGCCCCCATCGCAATTGGGCGAACGAGCCGTGCCAGCGATCCCGTTAGTGCGCTGTCCGACGTCGCGCGATGGCGCCTGTTGAGCAGTTGCTGCGCCATCGCAATTTCCTAGTAAATATAAGTATAGCGTACGATTCAGGCTCCGACCCTATCGATGCGGGGGATCGGCAGCAACGCGACGGCACCGGTCCGACCGCTTTAAACGGTTGTGCGCTAATTCGGCCACAGCGGCCAATTGAACGAGGAGATAAGCGGGATTTGCAGTGGGCGAACTGCGGGTGCTGGTCACGCTCCTGGCGTTGTAGTCGAGCGCAAAGGTGTTGGCGCCGACAATCGCCTGCTCCGGCATAGAGGTGCGACAAAACAACCCGACGGGCAAATCAGTTCTGATTTACGGAAATCATGTCAAGTCGAAAATTTCTATAAATCAAAGATATTTCGCTTTCGCCGTCGGGCAAATCATCTCTACGAGTTTGCGTTATCCCGTCCCACTCAGAGGGCGTCGGCCGTCGTCACGACGAGGGGCGGGTTGCGGTGGACGTAACAGTTGCGATGGACGGTCGCGGCTGAAGCGTACGGCGAAAGCGTGTGGTCCTGGCGCCCGTAACGGCGTCAAGTCTTGCGGAGCGATCTGCGAGGCGACGGTGGCAATAGAGG